>JAITTG010000050.1 GCA_031287095.1 Candidatus Parendomicrobium reticulitermitis
AATCTCTATGGACGATAACCTGTTTTCACCCCTATAATCAAGCGCAGCATTGAGAAAAGATAATAATTGCTCCTCATCGCCTTCTTCCCCCATACACTTTTGAAACGCATAATCATTTAGAGGATTCGGTCTTTCTTCTTGATTTTGTTTCATGTCCGATTTGTCCTGTTTCTTGTTTTAGGAATGATGCGATTGTATCAAAATTTTATTGAAACTACAAAAAAAACGGCAAAACGATAGATAGAAAAGAGAAAAGACGGCAATGAGCGCGCGTTTAAAATTAGAAAGCAAAAATGGGAATAATAGGGATAGCAAAAAAAGAGAAATAACTGCCGATTTGCATTGACTTCCTCCATTGGTTTTGAGCGCTCACATATTGCGTCCGCTGATAGACTTGCGCTCTTTATTCATTAGACCTCTTGCACAACCGACACATAAAAATAGATGGAGTTTGTCATTGTCGTTGCAGTTGTGCGTTTTGTTTGTTGTTTGACAATAAACACAAGCATAAGTTATTATTGATTGAGAAAATAGGATGCAATAAAAAACAATGGACGCAATGAGGCGGTATGAACCTAAAACTTATAGGCGGATTTGAAACCCGCCCGTCCGCACGAAATGCAGAAGACAGACAGTAAACAGTAAATAACAAACGATAAAAAACAAAAGTGGGAGGAAAAAACATGAAAAAAGGAGATACTATTATGCTTTCAAAAAGAGTTTTATCTATCAAACCGTCGCCTACTTTGGCTATTGACGCTAAGGCGAAATTATTGAAACAGCAAGGGGTGGACATTTTAAACTTCGCGCCCGGCGAGCCTGATTTTGATACGCCGTCAAATATCAAAAATTTCGCTATAAAGGCTATAAATGACGGCTACACTAAGTATTGTCCCGCGTCTGGAACGCCTGAATTGAAAGATGCTATTATAGGTAAGTTTAAAAGGGATAATAATCTCGAGTATGCTCAAAATGAGATTATCGTCTCTTGCGGCGCTAAACATTCTCTATTTAATCTCTTTCAAGCGGTGATAGACGATGGAGATGAGATTATAATTCCGTCGCCTTTTTGGGTGTCTTATCCAGATATGGTCATAATAGCGGGCGGTAAGCCTGTGATTATAAGCGCAGATGATAAGACAGGCTTTAAAATCACTGCCCAAGAAATCAAAAATGCTATTACGGCAAAAACTAAGGCTATAATAATCAATTCTCCGTCAAATCCAACGGGCGCGGTATATACTGCGAAGGAATTGCAAGATATTGCGCAAATCTGCATAGAAAATAATATCCTTATTATAGCGGACGATATTTATGAAAAACTCGTTTATGATGATTTTAAGGTTACTTCTATTGCGTCTGTATCGCAAAAAGCAAAAGAAAACACTGTTGTAGTCAATGGATTATCTAAAGCCTACGCTATGACAGGCTGGAGAATAGGATACGCGGCAGGCAATAAAGATATTATCGCAGGTATGGCTAAAATACAAAGCCAATCAACCTCAAATCCCACTTCAATCTCCTTAAAAGCGGCTGTTGAGGCTTTAAACGGCGAACAAAATTCTATTGAAATGATGAGAAAAGAGTTTGAAAAAAGAAGAGATTTTATTGTAAGCAGCCTAAATTCCATAAAAGGCATTACTTGCGCAAAGCCTTCAGGCGCTTTTTATGTTTTCCCCAATATCGCGGCGCTGATTGGCAAAACTTTAAAAGGTAAGAAAATAAATTCTGATATGGATTTAGCCGACTATTTGCTTGAAGAGGCGAAAATCGCCATCGTGCCGGGCTCTGCTTTTGGGGCGCAAGGATATATAAGATTTTCTTATGCCACTTCCCTTGACAATATAAAGAAAGGAATGGAAAGGTTTAGAGCCGCTGTGGAATAGGCTGTGTCTGTTAGTTGAGAATAGACCATTCCAATTTCCGTCAATTGCAGGTAAGACCTGCAATCTCCCCGCGAAGCGTTATCATACACGCAAGACGATACAAACATGGGACATACGCGCAAAACCAAAACCTGCAAATAACTGAGTTCTTGTCGTCATTCCCGAGCGTCTTTGTCGGGAATCCAAGTTTAAACGCAGAGCGATTGAATTACAATGACTGTTTGCTAAAAATGGATTCCCGACAAAGACACTCGGGAATGACGGAGTTGGAACGACATTCAAGAATGATGAAGTTTGAGCAATGCTCGGAAATGGCGGAGTTGGAACGACATTCAAGAATGATGGAGTTTGAGCAATGCTCGGAAATGGCGGAGTTGGAACGACATTCGGGAATGACGGCGAAAAGGAACAACGGAGATTGCGGGTCAAACCCGCAACACAGACGCAATTAACGGATAGTAATAAGGACATTTATGGAATTTTTCTTATCGTATATACCAGACGGCATAATACCGATATTTTCTATGATAGTAGCCATACTATATGTATGTATATCTATCGCTGCCGCTTTGCATATTTTATTTCATAAAAACGATGTGCGCAGCTCTATTGGATGGATCGCTCTTGTGTTTTTATCCCCCTTTTTTGGAACTATAGCCTATATATTATTCGGCATAAACAGAGTTAGCAGAAAAGCGGTGAAATTAAATAAAAGAAATATATCTCAAAACGCTAGAACATATCAAGTGATAAAGAAAAACCTGCCGATGTCTTCCATATATGCAAATCAATTTATCGCCTATGGACGCAATGTTTATCAACAGGAATTTTGCGATAACAATGCCATAAAGCCGCTGCAAAACGGGACTGAGGCTTATCCCGAAATGCTTGCCGCTATAAAGGCGGCAAAAAAAGAAGTTTTAGTTGAAAGTTATATTTTTGACAGCGACGACGAAACGGATAAATTTATAGAGGCTTTTAAAATAGCCGCGCAAAACGGCGCGCAAATAAAAGTTTTAATCGACGGCGTAGGGACTTTAAAGTTTTTTAGAAGAAATATAGAAAAGAAATTAAAGACTATCAAAAATTTGAAATACGCCGTTTTTCTGCCGCCGCTAATTCCAATCGCTTTTCCTTTCTTAAATATGCGCAATCACAGAAAAATTATGGCGATAGACGGGCAAGTTTCGTTTTTCGGCGGAATGAATTTGTCTAAAGAAAATGTTTTGATAGACGATATAAAAAAAGCCGTTTTAGACATAACATTTAGAGTTGAAGGTCCTTTGATAGACCAAATATTGCAAGTATTTGAATCTGATTGGGAATTTGCAACGAGAAAACCTTTTGAGGCTTGTCATTATATTTCAAGCGGACAAAATGAACAAAATATACCGGCGAGAGTAATAGCGAACGGTCCCGACAATAAAAACAATGTTATGGATTTGATAATTCACGGCGCGGTAAATTTTGCTATAAAAAGAATTGTGATTGTAACGCCTTATTTCCTGCCTGAAAATCATATTTTGACTTCTCTTGAAATGGCGGCAATGAAAGGAGTGTCGGTAGAAATAATTATACCGGAAGTAAACGACCATCCTATTATGCGTTGGGCGGAACAATACAATTTTCGCCGTCTTACGCAAAGGGGCGTCAAGATTTACCGCACTCATCCTCCTTTTGACCATAGCAAAATTTTTATAATTGACGATGAATGGGCTTTTATAGGTTCTGCCAATTGGGATGTGAGAAGTTTTAGATTACATTTTGAAGCAAATATAGAATTATTTGACAAAAATCTCGTCAAACAATTGTTTCAAATAGCGCAAAAGAAAAAAGAAAAAGCGCAGATTGTGACGATAGAATACTGTAAAAAAGCGGGATTTTTTAAGAGATTAAGAACAAATGCCTGCCACTTGCTAACGCCGTATTATTAGGTGCGGCAAGCCGCGGTCTAAGCGCGATGGGACGGGCTGCCTTTTGGCGTCTTGTCTGCTTAGATAGCGCCGATACGCGCGCAGACAGTAATGTGCGGCGAAGCCGCGATACACACGACTGGCTCTAAGTTAAGCGCGATTGGAAGGTCGCTTTGCCTTTTGGCGTCTTTTGACACAATTTGTCTGCTTAGATAGCGCCGCTATACGCGCGCAGACAAATTCTGCCAAAATACGCTCAAAATGCTTCGCGGAGCGCGTCTCATAATAAA
>JAITTG010000058.1 GCA_031287095.1 Candidatus Parendomicrobium reticulitermitis
AATCTCTATGGACGATAACCTGTTTTCACCCCTATAATCAAGCGCAGCATTGAGAAAAGATAATAATTGCTCCTCATCGCCTTCTTCCCCCATACACTTTTGAAACGCATAATCATTTAAAGGATTGGGTCTTTCTTCTTGGGTTTGTTTCATGTCCGATTTGTCCTGTTTCTTGTTTTAGGAATGATGCGATTGTATCAAAATTTCCATTAAAAATACACGCGCGCGACGCATTTAATCATCTAAAATGACGCCGAAAACAAGACAACAGCAGCGGCTTTCTCGCAAGTTGCGCAAATTTCAGAAACGCAAGTAACGCAAAATGACAAGACTAACGCTGTTGCTATTGACTTTGCCTTTGCTGTTTTGCGCTCCTTGCGCTGTATTTGCCTTTGTCGTTGTTTAAGCATCTCGCGCCCGCCGATAGACTTGCGCTCTTTATTCATCGCGCGGCGGCTACAACTTGCGAGAAGTCTTTGTTGTTGTCTATTGATTTTTACCTTTCAATATGTAATAAATATAACATAATGATAATAAGAAGCATTCATAATAACTTTATCAAAGAAATTTACAGACTTAAAGAAAAAACAAGAACAAGCCCTTATAGGGCTTTTTCTTGTTGAGGGCAAAAAGATTATTGACGAAGTAAAAAATGATTGGAAAATCAACTATATTTTTATTTCTGAGAATTTTAAAGATAATGTTGATGTCTTTGTATCATTGCGGGATTGAACCATAAATATAGGGCAGATACATGGGTCTGCCCCTACCCGCGCAACAGCGGGTCAATGCCAGCAATACAACAAAAGACTCCCGCAATTTACGGCAAAAAACCAAGTATGATGATGAAGTTATCACTGTTTCTGATAAAGTTATAGAGAAATTATCTTCTGCGCAAAACCCGTGTTGAAATAGAATTTTATTATATAGATTCTGCGGCTTCGCGCAGAATGACAGGCTTTGTTAACACACAATGACGGACTCTGTTAGCGTATAATGACAACTTGCAATGGGAAAACAGCGATTAGTATAAAATTCCATAGGGATTTAATGCTGTTAATAATCCTATATTAATGTAGGGACGCGCTATATACGCGTCTAAAACAAAAAAGGAGAAAGTAAAATGAAAAGGATAGTTGATTTTTTGATGGATGCGAAGGTTTTCTTTTTGGCTACTGTTGACGGAGATAGCGCAAGATGCAGACCTTTTGGCGTGACGGTAGAATTTGAAGACAAATTGTATTTTGCTACGGGAGCGGCAAAAGCAGTATGCAAGCAATTGCAAAAAGAGCCTAAATTTGAAATCAGCGCTATGTCTAAAGACGGCGCGAAATGGATAAGAGTAAATGGAAAGGCTGTGATTGACAATAATGTCGGAGCAAAAAAGAAACTCTTTGAAATCGCTCCAAATCTTGCCAATATATACGGCAGCTATGACAGCCCGGCTTTTGCGGTATTTTATGCGGATAATTTGAGCGCAACAATTTATTCTTTTGAAGGCGCGCCGGAGAAGATTGTATAGTAGACCTCTTGCATAACTGATATATAAAGAATGTAAGAGTATAGATATTGTGCGCTAACAGAGATTATTTGCGCGAAAGCGAGATTGTGCGCCCTGCGCAATGCATAGGATAAACTCCATCGCAGAATTTATAGGATAATTCTATTTCAAGCCCCTGCCTTTAATAACTAACAACAAAGGCTTGAAGAACGGCATTTTATAGATTCTGCGACTTTGCGCAGAATGACAATGTTCATCTATTTTTATGCGTCGGTTGTGCAAGAGGTCTATCGTCGTCGTCGTTTGTCATTATGCGCGATAGCCGCAAAGTCTATGTAATAAAATTCTTTTTCAAACCCTCGCTTTTAGATACCAACAACGAGGACTTGAATAATCGCATAAAATAGATTCTGCGGCTTTGCGCACAACTTACAGTAGAATACGCCTTAAAGGAGACCATTTGTGAAAAAAATTATTGTTTTGTCGGTATTTGTTTTATCATTAGCAGTTAGCGGCTTTGCTCAATCTAAATCGGCGGTGTCGCCGTTTGGGGAAAGTTTATTTGAGATTTATGGGGCTATCGGAGCCGTTAGCGCTCAAAAAAGAGCGGAGATTGTATCTGAAAATATCAAAACTTTAAGAGATGACCCCGTTTTTAATGAAAATTTGCTTACTGTGCAAAAAGACAAGCATTCGGACAATTATAATATCTCTTATGCTGATAAAGTTATTGTGAGCATAGACGCTCAACAATCAGATGCGCTTGCTCAAAGCAAAGAGGAAATCGCAAATGAATACCGCCAAATAATAATATCGGCGGTCTCTTCCCATAGTTCGTATAAAAGATGGATAGAACTTGGATATAGAATTTTATTAGTCCTACTTCTTATCGCAATATCAATTTTTATCTTTAAATTCATAAACAAATTTTATATTAGGCTTGCTAAAAGCGCTATAGCTGAAATAGACAAACTTCCCAAAATTATAAAAAAACTATTGGGAACCGGCAAACAATTGACTATCATAAGAGGCGCTCTCAATATCTTGCGCATTATAATATCGGTATTTATTATTTTCATTGATTGTACGCTGATATTATCCATTTTTCCGGAGACGAGGTGGATTGCGGAAAAAATCGTTCTGCTCATAATAGTTCCGCTCAAAGGATTCGGCGTATCTTTTTTAAATTATATCCCAAATCTTTTCGTAATAGTCATAATTTTTGCGATATATTATACGGCGGCTAAGATATTGAAACTTGTCGCGTTAAAAGTAGCCGATGGAAATATAAAAATAAAGAGTTTTCATCCCGACTGGGCTATGTCAACTTACAATATTTTGCGGGCTGTGCTTTTTATTTTTACAGTGATTGCGATTTTTCCGCATTTGCCTAATTCTAATTCCGACGTGTTTAAAGGCATGTCTGTTTTTATAGGTTTACTTTTGTCTTTGGGATCTACTTCTATTATCAATAATATAGTGTCGGGCTTTGTAATTACTTATATGAGGGCTTTCCAAATAGGCGACCGCATAAAAATGGGCGAAAATGTAGGAAATGTGATTGAAAAAACCGCTCTTGTGACGCGTATAAGAACTGTAAAAAATGAGATTATCACAATACCAAACTCAAATATAATGACGGCGCATACTATAAATTATACGGCGTCCTCTCAAAAAAATAACGGATTGATTTTGAATTATGAAACTGGTTTTGGATACGATGTTGATTGGAGAAAAGTTCACAAATTTTTGATAGAGGCGGCGGAAAATACAGATAATATCTTAAAAGACCCAAAACCTTTTGTTTTGCAAACTGCGCTTGATGATTTTTATGTTAAGTATCAGATAAACGCTTATACGGATAATGCGGATATTATGCAGCGGACTTATTCAGAACTATTGCAAAATATACAAGATGTATTTCATAGAGAAGGATTGGATTTGTCTTTGCCGCATATTAGGAAACATGTGAATTAAAAACATATTGAAAAAACAATATGAAACCCAAAATCCCCAAAACTTCGTATGGGCGGGTTTGAAACCCGCCCATACGAAGTTTTGGGGTTTGTTGTTTGGATTTTTTTGTTTTTTGGGGTTTTGTTTTTTGTCGTTTTTTCCCTTTATGCATGAGACGCGCATAGTCTTAACGCAAGAATGACAGACTACGGAATTTATCATATATAGCCGCAAAACATAGCCAGCCTTACCAAAGAAATCTCAAGGGATCCATAGGTTGGTCGCCTTTTTTTACGGTGAAATGTAAATGCGGGCCTGTTACTCTGCCGGTTGCGCCGCTTCTGCCTATGAATTGTCCAGCGCGGACTCTTTGCCCTTCTTGGACTGCAATGCTTGATAGATGTCCATAATGCGTAATATATCCATTCCTATGATCTATAAAAACTGCAACTCCGTAATATCCCACATCATAACTTGCCACTATTACAAAACCGTCAGCCGCCGCGCCTACCAAACTGCCTATCGGCGCTCTTATATCTATGCCGCCGTGAACGCTTACCGAGCCTGTCACAGGATGACGGCGTCTGCCGAAAGAACTTGTGATTGCTCCTCCGAGCGGAGAAATAAACATATCCCTTAAAGCATAAGCCTCTTGCATATTTTGATTCATCAAATCAACGGCGGGTCTTCTGCCTGGGATAAAAATATACTCGCCTGATACAAGTTTGTTTACAGTATGATTTGTATCTTTTAAAATTTTAATATCGTCAATATCGTATTTATCGGCGATTTTTTCCCAAGTATCGCCCTTTTGCACGGGATGAAGAGAGCCGCCTGACGACGGGATTAGAAGTTTTTGATTTATGCTTACATTATAAGTTTTGAGTTGAGGATTATTACCTATCAAGGTGTGGACTGAATAATGATATTTTCTCGCAAGTTTCCAAAGATTGTCTCCGTTACGAACGCTGTATACAAAGAAATTAACTCCTTTTATGCGCGGAGCAAGAAATTGCCGTCTTGCATCAATGTCATTTAACAAAATATCATTTGAAAAAGTGGGCATTTCTACAATTTCCACATCGGCAACAATTCTATATGCGATAATGCGGACTATGATTTGAGACGCAAGAATAGCGCATATAAGAATGGTAAAAAATATTGACCATCTGTAAGCATAATCTTTAAAGTTTGGTAAATTGAATTTTAGAGACATGATTGTTTCCTTTAGTTACGGGCTTTAGATTTGCCGCTACGGATTTTTGGTTTGTTATCTGCGGCAATAACGACTTACCCGCGGTAACGACGCTGCAACTTGTAATGGCGACATGGACGGCGCTTATGACAAAGACAAAATTTGAGGGATATATTCTTCCATGCCGATTGCCATTATATGGACGCCGTCAGAGAACTTTTTTAAATCTTTTATTAACTCTGAGCATATTTTTATGCCTTCTGCCAAAGGGTCTTTGGCTGAATTTATGCGGGTTTGAATTTCTATCGGGATATTGACGCCCGGAAGTTTTTGTAAAAATTGCATAAATTTTTGCGATTTGAGCAGAGTTATCCCCGCTAATACTTTTACATTTGGAGTTTTGATTTTGTCAAAAAACGCTTTGTATTGGGCGGCGTCAAAAATTGTTTGGGTTTGAAAGAATTCCGTCCCCGCTAAAACCTTTTTCTTAAACATTAGAACTTGTAAATCATTGGGAGCAGCCGATGGATTTACTGCGGCGCCTATACAAAATTGCGGACTGCCTTTGAGTTTTTTGCCCGCCAAATCTAATCCTGTTTCAAGAATTCTTGCCGTCTTTAACAATTGCAAGACATCTAAATCATATACTGGTTTTGCGCTTGGATATTCTCCGGCGCTTGGATGGTCTCCGCTGATTATCAAAACATTTTCTATGCCTAAAACGCTTGCGCTTAAAAGTTCGCTTTGCAAGGCTATTCTATTTCTGTCTCTTGCCGTAATCTGCAAAATCGGTTCAAACCCTTTTTCAAGCAGAATTTTACACATAGCAAGAGATCCCGTCCGCATAGAAGCCCGCTGATTATCTGTGACATTTACAGCATCCAACTCTCTCAAAGATTCGGCGCGCGTTAGAAACGAGGAAATATCCACGCCTTTTGGAGGAAATAATTCCGCTGTGATTAAAAATTTGTTTGATTTTAGTTTTTCTTTGAATTTCATCCGTCCTCGCAGTTTTTTGTATTCTTTTTTTGTCGTTGCGGGGGCAAATTATTATTTGCCCGCTATTTGCGCTTTGTATTTTATAAAGGCGGGCGCGCAACAACGCCTATTTTGGCTCTATAAAACTATTTATAAATTTGTCTAATCCATTGTTTTTTTTCAATTTTTCGTATATCAAAACCCATGCGCAATCTTTTGACGAGTCTATTTCGCATTTGCCGTTCACAAAACCGCCGCAAGGTCCGTTGACGAGGCTTTTGGGACATCTTGTTTTAGGGCATATTCCCTGCGTATAAGACAAAATGCAATCCCCGCAAACAGAGCAAAACTTGCTATAAGAAGACTCCACAACCGTTATTGCTTGCGAATTTAAAACAGCAATCAATCTTTTATCTGAAAAACTTCCAACCGCTTGAATCCCTGTTCCGCAAGATAAAAACAAAATTGTTTTTGCTTTTTGAAAATTGGTATTTTTTGACAAGATTTCTTGAGTTTTTTGTTTTGCGCAAACCGAGCCGAGAATTTCAATCTCTGAAATTTTTATATTATTGTCTGAAAGCAATTTGGAAATATATTCTATTGATTGTTTGTCGGCAGTATTTGATTTGACGGCGCAGCCTGCGCAAGCAATTATAAAAACTGCGCTTTCGCCTTCAAGACTTTTTAAAATTTCTTTGTCTGATTTTTGGACGGTTAATATCATTTTATTCCTTTTGGGTTCGCCATTCGTCTATCGGGCGGATTTCAATCCCGCAATGGCGGCAATAAATTTAATTTGCTTATGGCTTTTTCTAATCCTAAATCTATCGCTTCATCAAAAAAACTTACAGCCTTTTGGACTATCAAATCAACGGCGGCTTTATCTTCTTGACGAAATTTTGATAAGACGAAATCTATTGTTTTCATATATTCCGGTATAGGTCCTATGCCGAGCTTCATCCTTGGAAAATTTTCACCGCCAAGACGGCTTATAAGAGATTTTAAACCATTATGTCCCGCCGAAGAGCCTGACAGACGGACTCTAAATGTTCCCAAATTCATAGCAAAATCGTCATAAAAAACAAAAATTTCATCAGGAGCAATTTTATAATACTTCGCAAAATCCGCAACGGCGCCGCCTGAATTGTTCATAAAAGTAAGCGGTTTTAACAAATAGATTTTCTCTTGCGGATTTTTGCTATAAAAAGAAATATCCGCCAGAGAATTCCAATTTTTAAATTCTAAACCCTTTGCTTGCGCTATGGAGTCTAAAACTATGAAACCGAAATTATGGCGGGTATTCTTATACTGGTCTGTCGGATTTCCCAACCCGACAAAAAGTCTAATGGGCATTTTTTATTTTTTAGCAGGCGCAGATTTTCCCGCTCCGGCTGCAGGCGCAGCCTCGGCTCCTTCTTCGCCTTCTTTATCTTTCTTGCCTTTTGAGATTACCTCAGGTTGAACGGGTTCCGTTCCAACGACAGCCGCATCAGCGGCGGCGGCTTCTTCTTTAACGGCAACAATATGCACTATTAAAGTTGAAGGGTCTTGCAAGTATTCTACGCCGTCAAGTTTAGGGAGTTGTTCTATTCTAATTCCTTGACCAATTCCCAAAGGAGAAACATCTATTGTAATGCTCTTGGGAATATTTGTCGGCAGGCATTTAACTTTAACTTCTCTGACGATAAATGACATCAAACCGCCGAAATTCTTTACGCCGTCGGCAACGCCTTCAATATGAATAGGCGCCAAAACTTCTATTGTGTCTTTGAGAGATACAGATTGAAAATCTATATGTATCGGCTCTTGGCTGATAATATCTCTTTGCAAATCTTTTACAATAGACGACTTTTTCCCGTCTTTAAAATCAAGAGTAATAACTGAATTTAATCCGCCTGCCTTAATAATCGCCGCAAATGTTTTTGCATCTACGGAAATTGTTTGAGTACCTATCCCCTTTCCATAAAATACCGCGGGGATTTTTCCATTTTTTCTAAGAGTTGCAAGCAGTCCTTTTGAAGATACTTCTCTATTGTCCACTCCTAATAACGCTTCTTTCATTTGTTCCTCCATTTTATATTTGATTTAAAAAAACAATGCGCTTACAGATTCGTCTTTTGAAATTCTTGTAATAGCGTCAGCCAAAATTGAAGATACGCTAATCACTGATATTTTCTTTGTATTTTCTGATTCTTGTAAAGGGATTGAATCGGTTATAATCAATTCTTCCAAACAAGAATCTTGTATTCTTTGTTTTGCCGCTCCGGAAAGGACGCCGTGAGAAGCCATAGCCAAAACTTTCGCCGCGCCTTTTTCCTGTATAGCCGCCGCAACTTTTGCGAGCGTCCCAGCCGTATCAACCATATCGTCTATTATCATACAGGTTTTATTTTTGACTTCTCCGATGATGTTCATTATGGACGCTTCATTGGGTTTTGGTCTTCTTTTATCAACTATAACCAAATCCGCGTTCAAATCTTTTGCATAAGAACGCGCTCTTTCCACGCCGCCTGCGTCTGGAGCGACCACTACGAGATCTTGATAATTTCTCTCTTTGATATAGTTGATGAGAACAGGTTTTGCATATAGGTGGTCAACGGGAATATCAAAAAAACCTTGAATTTGACCAGCGTGCAAATCCATAGTTAAGACTCTTGTGATGCCGGCGGTGGCAAGCAAATTTGCCACAAGCCTCGCTGTAATCGGCACTCTCGGCTCGGCTTTTCTATCTTGTCTGCCGTATCCATAATAAGGCATAACAGCCGTAATCCTTTTTGCCGAAGCCCTTTTTAGCGCGTCTGCCAAAATCAGCAATTCCATAAGATTTTCATTTACGGGATGACAAGTGGGCTGAATAACATAACAATCCGCGCCTCTAACATTGTCAAGGACTTGCGCCCTTATCTCTCCATCGCTAAAACGCTCAAGCATTCTCTCCGCTAAATCAACTCCCAGCCTTTGAACAATTTTTTTAGAAAGTTCAACATTGGCGTTTCCTGAGATAATTTTAAGTTTCATTCTTAAATCCTCTTTTATAGAAATTTAACGGCTCTAAGTAGATTGCAGGTCTTGCCCGCAGGCAACAAACAGAAAAACTTGTTATTTTTTGAATGTTTTTAAAACTTCTTTGCTTAAATGCTGCTGTTTTGCTCTTGCTATTGCGAGTTGATGCGGCGCAATATCGTGAGTTATAGTTGAGCCTGCCGCAATCAAAACATTTTTTCCGACTTTTATAGGCGCGACAAGATTTACATTAGAACCTACAAAAACATTGTCGCCTATTTCAGTTTTATGTTTCTTAAATCCGTCAAAATTACAAGTGATAGTTCCCGCTCCGATATTTACCGCTTCGCCTATATTAGCGTCTCCTATATATGAGAGATGATTTACTTTTGCGCCTTTTTTTATCACAGATTTTTTGATTTCGCTAAAATTTCCCACCTTAACGCCCTCTTTTAAATGCGATTCTGGACGAATGTGAGAAAAAGGACCTATATGGCAGCCTTTCTCTATTACCGCGCCTCTTACATAAGAATAAGAAATGAAAACATCATCCGCTATTTTGGAATCTGCAATATAACTATCTCCTTCTATTGTGCAATTTTTGCCGATTTTAACATTGTTTGCAATATAAGCGCGCGGATAAATTATCGTGTCTTGCCCTATTTGCGCATCCGCTGAAATATAAACTGATTTAGGGTCAATAAAAGAAACGCCTTGCGCAAAAAGTTCCTGTATTTTTCTATCTTGCAATATGCTTTCCGCCTCTGCGAGTTCTTTTCTATTATTTATTCCTTTGACTTCGCTGCTATCGTCGGTTTTATACAGACCTACCGATTTACCTTCCGACTTTAAAATAGCGATAGAATCCGTGACATAGTATTCCTTTTTCACATTATTTGGCTTAATTTTTGAAAGGATTTCCCAAATCCCGCTGTCAAAACAATAAATACCGCTATTGATTTCTTTTATATTCTTTTGCTCTTTGGACGCGTCTTTTTCTTCAATAATTGCTTCAAAATTCAATCCATTTTTTACTATCCGTCCATATCCAAAAGGCTCATTTACTATTGTTGATAAAACCGTCGCGCAATTCCCATTTTTTATGCCGCTTTTTAGTAAAGATGATATTGTAGAAGACCTGATCAGCGGAACATCTCCGCTTATTACTAATATATTGCCTTTATAGTTGGTTAATGCGCTTTTTGCTTGTAAAAGAGCGTGGGCTGAGCCTTTTTGCTCTCTTTGATATACTATTTTGACATTCAAATTTGCCAAAGACTTCTCAACAAGAGCCGCTTTATGACCCAAAACAATCACAATATTGTCCGGTTTCAACTTTGAAACTGAATCTATGACCCATTTAAGCAAAGTTTTTCCCGATAACTTGTGTAAAACCTTAGGAATTTCGGATTTCATTCTTGTTCCAGAGCCTGCGGCAAGAATTACTGCAGAAAAGTTAGTCATTATTGTCCTTTCAGATTGGATTTGAACCGAGCGGATTATACTAAAAATTTAATCTAAAACAAATTTTTTAAACATTAAAAATCCTCCTATCGCTTGAATGACGATAAGAGGATTTTTTGTTTTTATGATTTTTATCTTTGTCCCCTTTTTAGATTTGACTGCTTTATAAAAATGAATTCCCGCTCCCGACAGAAACATTCGGAAATGACGACAACATATATCTCATTTGGACATAAAAAAAGCAGCGATTACTATGAGCCTATCAAATGTTGCGGTAAACTCTCTTCTGTTAACTTATTTTAAAAATATCATTTTTGTCTTTTGCTATGCTTTATTATCAATTGCAATTATAAAATAATGAAAGTTTTTTAATTGTTCTTGAGATTGTCCAAAATTTTTCCACTCGATTTTGTAATCATTATTTATTTCAATTGCGGGATAAGATTTTTGTAATTCTTCTTCACTTCTTTCACATAGTTCTGTTTTTATCCACTTATGAATTCCTTTACAGATTTGTTCCGACAAACAAAACTGTTCATAATCAGTGTCTTTATGAACTTTTTGATACCTTTCATTATTAGTAAGGAAAATAAAAAAATTCTGACTTCCATTCTCTTTACTAATGGTTTCAAGTCTGTTTATGTCTTTATAGATGTGATAACTGTGCATGTTTTCTGTTGCTTGTTTTTTTGTTTTATATTTTAGTTCTATATAGTGTTCTTTGCCGCCATTTTCAACACGAATGTCAACCTTTATCGTTTTATTTTTATACGGATATGGATATTCCTCATTTACAATCGCTTGCGGCAAACTTTGTTGTAAACACCTTGAAAGATAAGATCTAAAATGCGCCTCAGACATAAACAGCTCGTTAATCCCTTTCATTATCTCTTCTAATAATTGTTTCATTTTTACAATCCTCCTTTTGTTTTTTGTGGTTTTGACAGCCGCATGGGCTATCCCTACAATTTTTGATACAACTGCACGCGAATGATTATTCGCCACTATAAAGACCTTTCCTCCTTTTCCATTTTCTCCTTTATATTAGACCTCTTGCGCGAAACAATCCTGTCATTCTGCGTCTTGCGTCTTTGCGCAGGATAAACTCCGCCGCAGAATCTATAATATAAAACGATGTCTCCATTAGCGCGCAATACACATATTCTTACATTCTTTATATGACAGTTATGCAAGAGGTTTAATTATTGAAATCGGCAAATACCAAAGCCTTTATAATGTCTTTACGGCTTTCAGCGCTTATCGTAAAAGTTTCATCAAATTTTCTTTGGCATTTAGTCTTTGCGCTTCCTCTGTCTTTTTTGCTTTTACCTGCCATTTTATGCCCTCATCTTCATCTTGTTTTACCCCTTTTCCCGTCAGATACATATCCGCCAACAGCTCCATAGCTCCAATATTCCCTTGTTTTGCGGCTTTTTTAAACCATTTTATTGCATCCTTATAATCTTGCTTAATTCCCAATTCTTCGTTTCCAAATAAATAAAGAAGACCCAAAGAATATTGACTGTCTATATCCCCCTGTTCTGCCATTTTTCTTATCCACCTTAGACCATCTTCTTCCTTTCCTTGCTTTTTTTGTTCCCCTGATTTTATATCCTTTCTTGTTGTATTTTGGGCGCTTTGTTCCACCCCTTGACCATTCTTATACATGGTATCAACTATCTTTTTGGCATCTTCATTACCTTGTTCTGCCGCTTTTTTAAACCATTTCATTGCCTCTTGATAATCTTGGGTTATTCCTTGCCCATTATAATACATCATTCCTAAATCATGTTGAGCATTAGCATTCCCTTGTTCCGCTGATTTTTGATACCACTTAAACGCTTCTTTGTAATCTTGGTTTACTCCTCGTCCAATAACATACGTCAATCCTAAAATGTATTGAGCATTAGCATTACCTTGTTGCGCAGATTTTTGAAACCACTTGAACGCTTCTTTGTAATCTTGTTTTACTCCTTCTTGCCCATTAGCATACATCACTCCTAAATTGAATTGAGCATAAGCATTCTCTTGTTCTGCTGATTTTTGCCACCACTTAAACGCTTCTTTGTAATCTTGTTTTACTCCTTGCCCATTAGCATATATCAATCCTAAATTGTTTTGAGCATTAGCATTCCCTTGTTCTGCTGATTTTTGATACCACTTGAACGCTTCTTGGTAATCTTGTTTTATTCCTTGCCCATTATAATACATCCATCCTAAATTGAATTGAGCATTAGCATTTCCTTGTTCCGCTGATTTTTGATACCACTTGAACGCTTCTTTGTAATCTTGTTTTACTCCTTGCCCATAAGCATACATCACTCCTAAATTGAATTGAGCATAAGCATTCCCTTGTTCCGCTGATTTTTGCATTAACTTATCGGCTTCTTCATAATTTTGCTCAACTCCTATTCCTGTCAATGTCATTAAAGATAAAACTTTTTGAAATTTTGCATCTGTTTGCGCCATTTTTTTTAATTGATTGATTTTTTCTTCTTCTTGTTTGTCTTGTTTAAGAAATTCAATTATAGCGTCAGCGCTGTCCTTGTCTTCATTTGAAATTGTCTTTAACCAAATTACCGCTTCATCATTATTTTTTTCAACGCCAAATCCATTATAATAAAATGACGCTATGACAATTTTTGATATATTGCCGCCGCCATTAGCGGACTTTTTATAGTATTCTAAAGCCTTTTTATAATCTTTGCCCACGCCATCACCATTTTGATATATTTGCCCAAGCATATAATAACTGCCCGCTTGTTCATACCAAGATATAGCCTCTTTATAATCTTGTATAACTCCAAATCCATAGTAATAGATATTGCCTAAATCGACTTTGGCGTTATTATTGCCTTGCTGAGCGGATTTTATATACCAATTACGAGCCTCATCATAATCTTGAGAAAGACCATTAGTCCCGCTGTAATAAGCATTGCCATAAATATATTGAGCCTGCGCATCGCCGCTTTCGGCTTTTTTACGAATCTCTTCAATAGAATTTGTGTCTTGACCGCACGACAATGTTGATAGCAAAAATGCTAATGATAAGACTGAAAACATCTTTTTCATAAACTTTCTCCTTTTTTATTTTATTTTGTTGTATGCATCTATGAAACCATTTTCAAAACCGCCATCTTAGAAATATGCTTTGAACACTCTGCCATAGAAAAAATTATATGCCCTTTCTGGCATTAATCATAAGAACAATTCTGCCGCCTCTATAATTCTTTCCATCACAGAAATTTCTTTGCTTTCAATAACAATTTTTATGTTCATAAACTTACCTCAATAATATTAAACTATTTAGCTAACGGATATTTTTCCCAATCAAATTTAACTACTTTTATTGCCACTCCTGAGAGATTATCTTTAACATCTAATATAAATCGAATGTTTTTAACATCATGATTTGCTAATTCCATAATATTATCGAAATCCCTTAGATACAGACCTTTTAGACGTTGTAACAATACGCTCTTTTCTTCTGAATATAAACGAATGTGATTGGTTTCTCCATCAGAATCCCTAAATTGATATGTAGTTGTAATTCCATTTTGTATTGTGTTCATTTTAGTGATTCTAGGACTCGATAAAAATTTATAAGACCGCGTATTACGCATAAAACATTGTCTCCCATGAATTTGAGGAAAGTACTGTATTACATGAGTATTCCCAATTTCCATATACATAGGACCATTTGAAGAACGGGGAAAAAACAAGTACTTTGCTGCAAACACATTTCTAGATAGTAATATAAAACCTAATAGCAATGCAACGAACAACAATTTTCTTTTCATTTTACTCTCCTTTTTTATTTTATTTCGTTGTATGTATCTATGAAACTATTGTCAAAACATCCATTCTAAAAATAGACCTTTTGTACAACCAACACATAAAGATAGATGGACATTGCCAGTATGCGTGAAGCCACAGAATCCATAGAATAAAATTCTATTTCCAATATTTGCCTTTAACGATTAACAACGAAAAGCATTACATTCTTTGTGTATCAGTTATGCAAGAGGTCTAATGTTCTTTAAACACTCTGCTATAGAAAAAATTATATGCCCTTTCTGGCATTAATCATAAGAACAATTCTGTAGCTTCTATCAACAGTTATACTTTTGTCAGTTTCTATCAACGAAACCACAATTTTGCCTTTTTTTCTATAAGAAAATATACGCTGTCCAGCGGATGGTTCCTTCTTTTCTTCTAAAACAAATCCCTTGGAACTCAAGAAATCAGTTATAAGTTCTCTTTGTTCATTTCTTATGCTATCGCTTTTAGTTACTAATAGTATGGAAACAAAATCAACTTTTCCATCATGCGTCTGAACACCAGAAGAAGCAGAATATCCATCAAACTGTATTACTTCACTTTTATATGCGGCAAAAGTTCCATCTTGAAAATCTATATAGTAATTGCTTGGAGCAGGTCTACCAATATAATCCATCATCTGACTATAGTCTTTTGTATCAAAAGCAAAACTATTTACTGCAAACAGAAACGCCAACATCAATGCAACAATTGTTTGTTTTTTCATTTTAAAACTCCTAATCGTTTAAAGTCCGCGCGACTATTATTTTTTTTGTTTCACGACAAAACAGAATTTACAATTTTCCTCCCTTATAAATTAAACTCCCAACCTCATAACCTCCTTTTTTAGATTTGACTGCTTTTAAAAATGGATTCTCATTCTTGACAGAAATATTCGGAAATGACGCTTTTTTGGGGAATGACGACTAATACTGAAAACATCTTTTTCATAAAACTTTCTCCTTTTTTATTTTATTTCGTTGTATGCATCTATGAAGCTATTTTCAAAACATCCATTTTAGAAATGCACAAAAATTTTCTTTCAGTTAAAGCAATATTACTGATACATTGTTTTAATGAAACTCCCATATCTAATCTATTAGATAATTCAATTACGACGCATTGTTTAATTGTATTTAAATTGGTTTAATTGTTTTTTAATGAAATTAATAATGTATTTAATATCAATTTTACTTGTTCCAATAATTCTTTATTATTATTGCTACTATTAGACATGCTTTATCCTTATTTTAATATCTAAGTGCGAAATCAAGTCTATCTAAAATTATTAAACAAGATGGCCAATCCTCTACATCTTCATGACTACCAGTTCTATTGCCATAAGTTTGTTCTGTTTTAGTCATTCCGGGATAAAGATTTGAAATTATTAAAGAACCACTTCCTATTTGTTCTAAATTATCATCTAACCAAATAAGATCGAAACAAGCCCTAGATATTTTCTCATTTGTAAGATTTTTGACTTTCATTTCAACCAAATAGCCCGAGCGATACACTTTAACTATCTCAATTTTATCATTGGGAATTTTTCCCTTAATTTCTACTTGAGTTTCTGAAGCTGCATAAACTATGATGCTTGACAAGAAACAAACGAACAATGTGAATAATACTTTTTTCATTTTAAATCTCCATTTTAATTAAATTTAGATACTGCGCCATTACTTCTTTTTAGGCAACATACGGGTCTGCTACCACGATTTGTGATACAACTGCGAGCGAATAATTATTTGCGCATACAAATACCTTTACCTCCTTTTTTAGATTTGACTGCTTTTAAAAATGGATTCTCATTCTTGACAGAAATATTCGGAAATGACGACAACATATATCTCATTTGGACATAAAAAAAGCGGCGATTACTATGAGCCTATCAGCGGTCTCATAATAATCGCCGCTTATCCGTGCGGCTTCAAGGCGCACGGATAAAAGCCAGCGATTATTTTGGAGCTGATAGGATTTTAAAAAGTTTCCTTTTTAAAACACCCCATACCCCGAGGGTATGGTTCCAAAAAATCTATATTAAATTGTTTTACTGCTTACTACATTTGTTAGGGCAAATAATTTCCTGCGCCTGCAAAAATCTCTATATTCATCATCTTTCTTGCAAAGGGATTTGTTTCTCTATATAACTTTCATTAACCGTATGAATACTATATTCCTTTAAAATCGGCGCAGATAGATTTTTTAAATATGCCGTCATTTCCGACGATGTCATATCTTTGGTTTGCTCATACAAATTTAAGCGGATTTTATCTAACCCTGCTTCAATAGAATTTTGCTTTAATAATGCTCTCATTCTATAATCTCCATAGGCGTGCATATAATAATGCCTTTATAGCCTTCATTCAAATTTATAAGTTCCGTCATTCGCTTTGTTTTTAATTTGTTTATGTGTTTGAAATTGAATGAAAGAATACAATCAAGTCCATGAATTGACGCGCTTGCTATGTGAGTTCCATCAAATCTATATACTTCTGGTATCATCTTGTTTTGAATGTAAATATCAGTAAGACGATTAACTTCATCTTCAACGCCAAATACCGTAATTTCGTATTGCTTTATAAGAGACAACATTTGGCTTCTTTTTGGCTCAGCAGCGTTGCGTAGTTCAATCAAAGCATATTCTGAAGTATAAGGAATAAATCTTCCATTGCGAATTTCTTCAAAAAGACGGACAGTTGCATCATGTCCGTCACGGGCTTCATCGAAATAATAATTAAACATTGTGGTTTCAAGATACAATTTTAATTTTGTGATGTTATTCATTATATAATCTCTTAGTTATATGATTTTTCCCCCCAAAAGAATACATTGCGTTATTTTACTGCTCGTCTTTCTGCATATTATTAGGGAAAATAACTATCTGCGCCTACAAAATCATTTTATTTTTGTTTCTTTCTTAACAATTCATCTATTTCCGATAAGGACAACTCTTTTCTTTGATATTTTTCCTGCGTATAGTCTCCGCGTCCGCTTTCATATTGCTGAATAAATCTCACCCTACCCGCAACGGCTAATGATTCCCTTAAAGCATTTAGATCAACCCTTCTCACTTGCGCCATATCGTTAAAATTTACCGCCGCATTATTGTTCATATCCTATAACCTCCAAAATATATTTTATCGGGTTCTTAACCTTTATAGAAATATTTATCTCGGATTGGCGGGATAATATCAAAAAGCGGTTTAAAAGACAAATTCTCTCGTTTTTTAAAGGCAGAGAGAGAAAAGACGGCAAAAACCGAGAAAAATGAATGTAGAAACGCGCTAAAAACAAAAAAAGGCGGGACTAACTGACGCTTTGCGTTACGCTCTGCGATTTACCCCTCTCCCTCAAGGGGAGAGGGAACAATGGCGCGCTTTGCGATGAAAGTGGATTTCCGATAGGGACGCTCGGGAATGACGAATAAAAAACGGCGGAGATTGCGGGTATTGCCCGCAATGACAAAGCCAAAACCCGCAACGACAAAACAAAAACCTGCAAAATCAAAGTCCGCATACGGCAAAAGGGGTTAGTTAGTCGGCGGGTTTTTATCTGCTTTTTTTGGTTTTGGATATATTTAGCAAAATTCCCGCCATAGCCATGTTTGTTATCATTGCCGTTCCGCCGAAAGATATAAACGGCAATACTAATCCTTTTGTCGGAAATAAGCCTGCGGCTACCGCCAAATTTATTATGACTTGAAAAATAAGCAATAAAGTTATGCCTAATGCTAAGTATTCGCCAAATGGAGCGCGAGAATCGTTTCCATAGAATTTTGTTGTCTCCAAATAAAATATTTCGCCGTATGTATAGTGCGTATTGCGGGCATTTTTGCTTATCTTGAAACCTCTTATAAGAATGACGACAAAAACCGTCGTAAGAATTAGGGATCCCAAAAAACCAAATTCTTCGCCTATGATTGGGAAAATGAAATCCGTATACGCTTCGGGCAAATATGATTCTTTTAAATCGCTGTTTCCTAAACCTTTGCCAAAAAATCCGCCTGAACCTAAAGATTGGATAGACCGTTTTATCTGATATAATGAAGGAGCTAATTCTTTTGCTTGCAATAAAGCGTCCATGTTCACAATATAGGAAAGATATCCTTTTATTCTTGAAAGTCTATGAGGTTTTGTGACTATCGCTCCTATCACAACCAAGAACGATACGGGAATCAAGACGGCAAGTTTTTTTATACTGATTCCCGCGCAAAAAAGCATAGCGATACATACGAGAGAAATCAAAATCGGGGTTCCCAAATCATTTTCTAAAAAAATTGGCAGCAATATGCCCAATATTATTAATCCCGCAAGTTTTCTAATAGTCTTGGCGTCTTGCAGCAAATGTTTTTTTCTATTTATAAAATCTGAAACGAAAATAATGGTTATGAGTTTTACAAATTCGGAAGGTTGTATTGTAAAAATTTTTAAGTCAAGCCATCTCGTTGCGCCATGGCTGGAATGCCCCATAATCAAAACTAAAATCAAAATTATTACGGCGGCTATATACAAATTTTTTGCATATTCTTGATATAAGCGGTAATCAATTTTGAAAGCTGTAAAAAACATTACCGCAAAGCCTAAAACAACTTTTTCTAAATGATTAAAAAAATCGGCATACAGCGGCTCGTTTGGATTAGCAGGCATCACCGCGCTTGCGGAAAACATCATTATGACGCTAAAAACTACTAAACCAGCTACAGATAAAGCCAAATATAAATCATATTGTTTGAAATTTACCTGCATTATTGTTTTAAAATTTATTTTCATTATTCCTGCGCCTTAAACAAACATTTATTATAAATTGCATCTATTCCTATATAGAATTATCAATCAAATTGAAATTAATTGCAGGCTTGACTCATGTTTGCGCCGTTGCGGGCTTGACCCGCAAGCAACGGAGATACGAATTGCTACAAACTCCTAACTAAATCCTTAAAAACTTCCCCTCTTTCTTCAAAGTTTTTGAATTGATCAAAGGATGCGCAGGCGGGAGAAAATAATATTATATCGCCGTCTTTTGATAGAACCCGCGCTTTTTTTAAGGCATTTTTGATATTGAAACAATCATAAATTGCGCTTGCGCCTTTTAAATCCTTTTTAATTTTTTTTGCGGCTGAACCTATCAAAAGTAAGGCTTTTACTTTTTGCCGAATTAGTTTTTTTATAGGCGCATAAGAGAAACCCTTATCAAGCCCGCCCAAAATCAGAATTATATTATTGTCAAAAGAGTTTAAAGCGGCTCTTGTGGAATCAACCGTTGTGGATTTGGAATCATTATAATAATTGACGCCGTCTATTGTTTTTACAAATTCTATTCTGTGAGGAACGCCCTTATATCCCGATATTACTTTTTCAATTGCGTTTAAAGAAATGCCTGCGCAAAAACAAGCGGCGCAAGAGGCTAAGATGTTTTCTATATTATGAGCGCCGACTATATTTATTTTGGGTTTGATTTGAGGTTTTCTTGCGCCTAATGCAAAAACAAAAGCGCCATTATCATAATATACTCCGCTTTTAAGCGGCTCTTTGCTAAAAAAAATTTTCTTGGCTTTTGTCTTGGCGGACAGTTTTCTACAAATAGCGTTCTCATAATTGATAATAGCAAAATCGTTTTTTGATTGATTTTTCAATATGTTTTTTTTTGCTTTGATATAATTGACCATGGATTTGTGATGCTCTAAATGGTCGGGAGTGATATTGAGCAAAACTGAGATATGAGGGTGAAAATCTGGAGTGTCTTCAAGTTGATAACTTGATAATTCCATAGAAATTATTGTGTTTTTTGTAGTTTTGAGCGCTTTGTCTGAAAGAGGAAACCCAATATTTCCGCATACTATAGAATCTTTATATTGCGCCTTTACGATTTTTGAGATTAAATCTGTGGTTGTTGTTTTGCCGTTTGTGCCTGTTACAGCGATGATTTCTTTGTATTTAGAATTGTTTAAGGCAAATTGTAATTCGCTAATTATGGGAATTTTTTTTAACGCGGCTTTTTTTAATATAGCTATATCGCCGCAAATGCCTGGGCTTTTTATTATTATGTCGGTATCCAAAACTTTGTCCGAATGTCCGCCGAACTCAGTGGAGATGGACGGCAAGAGATTCTTAATTTTTCTTTTTTTGCCTGTATCGCTTGCAAAAATTCTATATTTGAGTTTTACCGCAAGATTTGCCGCAGACGCCCCGCTTTTACCAAGCCCTAAAACAGATACTCTTTTTGACAACATTTCTTATTACCTCAATTTAAGCGAGGCAAAAGATAATATGGCAAGAATTATTCCGACAATCCAAAATCTAATGACAACCTTAGTCTCCTGCCAGCCCTTTAATTCAAAATGATGATGGAGCGGAGCCATCAAAAACATTCTTTTTTTTGTTCTTTTAAAAACGCTGACTTGTATTAAAACAGACAAAGCCTCCGCTACAAAAATTCCGCCAAGCAAGACAAGAATCAATTCTTGTTTTATTAAAATTGCCGACATTCCCAAAATTCCGCCCAAAAACAAACTCCCCGTATCTCCCATAAAAATTTCTGCGGGATGAGCGTTAAACCACAAGAAGCCAAGCCCTGCGCCGACAACGGCAAAAAGGAAAACTGCTATTTCCCCAGCGCCTGCGACATGAACTATTTTAAGATATTCCGATATATTTATATGTCCCGCTAAATAAGCGAAAACAGAAAGAGCAAAAGCCGCAATGATTATGCACACTACCGCAAGACCGTCTAAACCATCGGTAAGATTTACGGCATTGGAACTTCCGACAATTTCTATAACGATAAAAACAAAATAGAAATAAGACAAATCTATAAACACTTCTTTGAGATAAGGGATATTTATTTTTGTCAAAAATGCTGTATTGGGAGGCATAAAATAAATTGCAACTGCGACAAGAATTGCAAAAATGGTTTGCCACAACAATTTCCATCTGGCGCTTATTCCTTTGGAATTCTTTTTGACTAATTTCAAATAATCGTCCATAAAACCTAAGAATCCAAGATATGTAGTTCCAAGTAAAAGCAAAAGTATAAACACATTATCCAAACGCGCCCAAAGCAAAACAGAAATAAGTATAGAAATCAAAATGAGAAGACCGCCCATAGTAGGAGTGCCGACTTTCGCTTGATGAGTTTGAGGACCATCGTTTCTTATTGTTTGATTGATTTTAAATTCTTTCAATTTCTTAATAAAATAACCGCCGAAAATCAAGCAAATCAAAAGACTTGTCAAGACCGCTCCGCCCGCTCTGAATGTGATATACTGAAACACATTAAAAGGCGTCCAAAAACCTATCAATTTATAAGCCAAATAATAAAGCATCTTTTCTTCCTTTTTCATTGATTTCAACAAAATAAATGCGCCGGCGCCGCCGACGCATTTATTCATTGAGTTTAATTTAATATTTGAAGCGAGCGGATTTTATCAGTTTTATAGATTATTTCAAAATACATTAGGAGCGGCAAAGCCGCGATATGCACGACTGGCTCTAAGTTAAGCGCAGGACTGAAAGGTCGCTTTGCCTTTTGGCGTCTTTTGACACAATTTGTCTGCTTGGATAGCGCCGCTATACGCGCGCAGACAAATTCTGCCAAAGGACGCTCAAAATGCTTTGCGGAGCGGGAGTAAAACAAATCGTCAAAACAATTTCAAATCCTGTCTCGTCTCGTAGGGGCAGACCTATGCGTCTGCCCTCATCAAATAAATTCATCATTAAATCATAAATCCGCCGTGCAGGTTTTTGTTTTGCGGGCTTCGTGTTCGTTGCGAGCTTGACCCGCAACGACGATATAGGACGCTGGTCAAACTCGTAATAACGACAACAATGCTTTTAAAACAGCGTCTTTAAATCCACAGGGTTTGTTATCATTTTGTTTTCAAGTAAAAACTTTTGAGTGTTTTCTAAATTTTTTATATCGGTTGGACTAAATTCAGGACTGAAATCATAATAGTCTGCCAAAATCTCAATCTCTTTTATGGAAAGTCCGCCGCTATGCGCCGCCATTTTATAAGCGTCGGCTTTGTGAGTTTTTAGATAATTGACCGCTTCTTTGTGAACTTTAATAAGTCTTTTGGCAAAATCGGGATTTTCTCTGTATAGTTTGCCGCTGACTATTATAAACATTTCTCCGCCTATCAAACCTTGCCCGTCTATTATAAGCCTTGCCCCGTTTGATAACGCCTTTTGAGCCGCATGTCCCGTCAATAAAGCGGCGTCGACTTTTCCTGATTCAAAAGCGGCAAAAGATAAATCATTATTCATCTGTATATGCTCAATGTCGTTTAAAGACATTTTGTTTTTGACAAGGGCGGTTCCAAGCATTTCGTGCAGAGGGGTACCCTTAGGTCCCGAGATTTTTTTGCCTTTTAGATCTTTTATAGTTTTGATTTTTGGGTCTTTTGTCACAAGCATAAAAGCCTTGGGAGCGCGGGAATACATGGACAGGACTTTTATGTCCATGCCGTTTGAAATACCCGCAATCACTGCAATAGCGCCGACGCAATTTGCCGCGTCAATAGAGCCTGATGCAAGAGCCTTCACTTGATCTGGCGCAGAAAAAAGATGAGGGAATTTTAGCGTATAGCCGTCTTTGGCAAATTCCTTTTCAAAAAGTTTTAAATTCTTTTCTATGATTGTAGGGAGATTTAAGGCGGCGTCAATATAAGATATTGAGTATTCCTTTTTCCCTTGCGCAAAACAAATAACTACAACAAATAGACAAATTACAAATGCGGCGGCTTTTTTCATTTTATTGCTCCTTTTATTTCAACGGCAACGGCTTATCGCAAGGATTTAATTCCATTTGTTTGCCGACGACATCAGTAGTAGTCCACGCCATAGATGAAACTATAGAAGTTTTTTGATTGGCGATAAAATTCATCAAAAAGGATTTGCCGACATTGGTTCCGCCCAATATTGCGATTTGAAGAGTAAGGGTTTCATTTATTATCCATTTTATTTTTTGTTGAGAAAGTATGGTTAATTAAGTTGAAATTGCAATATAAATATACGGTTCAATTCTGCGCTATATATCCTTATTTATCATTCCAATCATAATTTCCATTTTCATGCCTCTGGAACCTTTTACTAATATTACTGTGTTGGAAGTTATTGACAGCGTTTTTAAGTTTTCTAATAAATCTTGGGCAGTCGGGGCGTAGAATACATTGCCGCCTTTTAATGCTTGCGCGGTATTGGACATATCTTTGCCGGCAAGATACGATGCTTTTACTTTTTGTTTGCTGATAAATTCTCCTAATTCTTTGTGATATTTTGAGGAGTCAACGCCGAGTTCTAACATATCGCCCAAAATTAGGATTATGTCTTTGTCTGCGTAAGTTGCGCATATTGTTTTTATTGATTCTTGCATTGACGAGGGATTGGCATTGTAGGCGTCATTGATTATTACTGCGCCGCTTTTTAGCGTTGTGATTTCCATACGCATTCTTGGAGGAGTAAAATTTTCTATGCCTATTTTAATATCGTTTATTGAAAAACCAAAACCGCTCGCTATGGCGGCGGCGCATAGCGCATTTTTTATAAAAGTTTCCCCTTTTTGTGTTGAGTTTATGGGAATTGAATCAGAACCTATATATAGTATAAAACTGACGCCGTCTTTGTTGATTTTTATGTTGTCTGCATAAATACTCGCCTTGTTTTGAATTGAAAAATCAATCACTTTTTTAAATTCACTATGTCCGTCATTGCTATCAATTAGTCTGTCATTATGGGCTTGACAACCATTAAGCCTGCAATGACGGAAAGTGTTAAGATATTCATCGTCTGTATTTAGAGCAATGAAACCGTCTTTGGCAAGATATTTGAAAATATTTTTTTTCTCTTTAAATACCCCTGCGGGGGTTTGGAAAGTTTCGAGGTGCGAACAGCCTATATTGGTGATTGCGGCGGCATCGGGGGCGAGTATGTTTGCCAAAATGTCTATCTCGCCAAAAAGTGAAGAGCCGATTTCTAATACCGCGTATTTATATGAAGAGTCCAATTCAAAAATTGAAAGAGGCGCCCCTATTCTATTGTTGAAATTGCCTTTGTTAGCGAGAGTTTTATATTTTCTGTTTAAAATTGAAAATAAAATTTCTTTTGTGGTGGTTTTGCCGTTTGAGCCTGTGATAGCCGCTACTTTTAAGTTTTTAAAACTGTTTCTGTATGCCTTTGCCGCCTCGCCTAAGGCGATAATTGTGTCTGATACTTCTATTATGGCAATGTTTTTTGAGATATTGATAGGTTTTGAAACAACTATACCCGCCGCGCCCGCTTCTATCGCTTGCGGGATAAAATTATGTCCGTCAAAATTTTCGCCTTTGATAGCGAAAAAAAAATCGCCTTCTTTGATTGTCCTTGAATCAATTGAGATGTTTTGAATTGGTAAATCTGAACTTCCTGATATGAGATTTGCTTTTGCCGCATTGACCAAATCTTTAATAAAAAAATCTTGCATTAAAATTTAAACTCCTTTTGTCCATAACTTTTTTTGTTTTCTTTCTCTTTTTCTTTGAGCGCTATGTATTTTTCCGCTATTTCTCTATCGTCAAAATGGAATTTCTGCGTTCCAAGTATCTGATAATTTTCATGTCCTTTGCCTGCGATTAAAATTATATCGTCTTTATCGGCGCTCATAACCGCTTCTTTTATCGCCGTTTCTCTGTCCGCTATTATTTTATAATTATTTAGACCCGCTTTTTTTATGCCGAACTCTATATCTAAAATTATGAGATTTGCATCTTCTGTTCTGGGATTGTCGCTTGTTACAAAAGTAAAATCGCTCATTTGCGCCGCTGTTTTTCCCATAAGGGGTCGTTTTGTTCTGTCTCTATCGCCGCCGCAGCCGAAAACTGTCAAAATTCTATTGTGTTTAACTATCTTTAAAGCGGACAAAACATTTTTTAAAGCGTCGTCAGTGTGGGCATAATCCACTACAACTTCAAAACCTAACCCTTTTGTATCAACTCTTTCAAGCCTGCCCGGAGCGGCTTTTGCATTTTTTAAAGATTCAATTATTGTTTCCATAGGAATTGAGCAATAAAAGCAAATAGCGATACAAGCCAAAACATTATAAACATTGTGCAACCCAATATGCTCTATATTTATTTTTTTTCTGTCTTGCCCAAAGAGCAAATCAAAAGATGAGCCGCTTTTGCCGATATTGATATTTTCCGCTCTAAAAGACGCTGTTTTGTCATCAATGCCGTAAGTTGTGATTTCTATATTCTTATTTATTTCTAAAAGTTTTTTGCCGAATTTATCATCTGTGTTTATTACGGCGCGCTTTTGATTTTTTTTATCATTGAATTTGCCCAAATCTTTAAACAAAATAGATTTTGCCTCAAAATAGCGCTCTATATCTTTATGAAAATCCAAATGGTCTTGAGTGAGATTTGTAAATACGGCTATATCAAATTCTATTCCCGCAACCCGTCCCAAAGATAAAGCGTGAGATGAGACTTCCATTATGAGATATTCAATCCCGCTGTCTGCCATCTCTCTCATCATTTTGTAAAGGTCGGCAGATTGAGGCGTAGTATTGTTTGCTGTGATAACTTTGCCGCCGTAACGATAATTGATAGTGCCTATTACCGCGCGATTTTTGCCCGCGGCGGATAAAATGGATTCTGTAATATAAGCGACGCTCGTCTTGCCATTGGTGCCTGTGACGGCTATTATTGCAAGTTCTTTATCAGGATGGCGGTAAAATTTTGCGCTAAAAATGGACATAAAAGCAAAGACATCTTTTACCACTATTTGAGATACCGATATATCTTGTTTGGCATCTGAGATTATAAGTTTTGCTCCCTTTTCTATAGCCTGATTGATAAATTTTTTGCCGTCTGTAAAATGACCGCTTAAAGCAAAAAAAGCAAACCCTTCTGCGACAGAGCGGGAGTCATAGGAAATACCTGAAATCTCGTAGTTTTCATTTCCATAAAATTCTATTTTGTCTAAATTTAAAAATTCTTTTATTTGCATTTTTTTCTGTCTCCCGCCCTGTACGACTTTTATATTTTTTTCGTTCTTTTTTGTTCTTCGTCGTTTATTTCTACTCTTTCCCGTTTTAGTTTACTATTCGTCCGAGCTGGCAGGTTTGAAACTCGCCCCGAACAACAAAGGCAACGGCGCGCTTGGCGATGTGGGTGGGTTTGAAACCCACACCCTACGAGGATTTTGGATTTTTTTGTTTTTGTCGTTATGTATGAGACGCGCTCCGCGAAGCATTTTGAGCGTCCTTTGGCAGAATTTGTCTGCGCGCGTATAACGGCGCTATCCAAACAGACAAATTGTGTCAAAAGATGCTGCGACCTTCCAGTCCTGCGCTTAACTTAGAGACAGTCGTGTGTATCGCGGCTTCGCCGCACATAATTATTCCTCGCGCATTGCTTTTAATGGGTCAAATTTTGAGACCTGATATGCGGGGTATATTCCCGCCATTATTGTGATTACGAAAGCGCATAAACCTACCATAAAAATATCCGAAGGAATGATTGCCACAGGAAGCCTTTCTATATAATACACGCCTTGCGGAAGTTTGATGAGATTTGAGTATTTTAAAATTAAACTGATTGAAACGCCGAAAATTATTCCCAAAACTGAGCCTGCAAAACCTACTATAAGCCCTTCGTAAAAGAAAATTTTTGCAATTGAAAATTTGGAAAAACCTATCGCCGACATTATTCCGATTTCTTTAGATTTTTGCGCGCTAAGAAGTAAAAGGTTGGATATTATATTGAAAGCCGCCACCAAAATTATTAAGCCTAAAATCAAAAACATCATAATCTTTTCAAGTTTTAAAGCGGAAAATAAATTTTTATTTAATTCTATCCACGCTCTCGACAAATAAGTATGCCCTAAATCTTCTTGTATTTGGGCGGCGACTGACACAGCCTTGTCAAAACTTTCAGTCTGAGCGCTTATACCGCTTATAGATGCGCCCATAGCAAACAATTCTTGAGCCGCCTTTATATCCATAAAACCCAAAGAAGAATCATAATCATACATCCCCGAATGAATTACGGCGGCTACTTTGAATTTATACATTTTAGGCACCGATGCAAAATTTGCGGGAAAAGTTAAAAGAACTTCGCTGCCCGCATAAGCAAGAATATGTTTGGCGAGTTCATTGCCTATAACAATATCCCTTGCGCCCAATTCGCCTTTAAAATCAATATCGCTTTCCTCTATTGTTTTTCTGATGCCCAGCATCTCATCTTCTTTTTTGAAATCAACCGCTTTAATCAAAACTCCCGTCGTCGCGCCGCTTTCTATATTTCTTATTATGCCTTGGCGGTATATAAATGGAGAAATGCCGATTATAGATTTATTTTCTCTTACCTTATCTTCAATTTTTTTAATATCGTCAATATAATATCCGTCGGCTTTTGTTATGACGATTTGAGGTTGTATGCCTAAAATTTTATCTCTTATATCGGTTTGAAACCCGCTCATCACCGCCAAAGTGATAATTAGCGCCGTCACTCCAAGCGTAGTTCCGCCTATGGCGATAAGATTGGTAAGCAAAGAAAAAAAAGTTTTTTTACCCGATTTTAAATATCTAAACGCGATGAAAAGTTCTACTGATTTTTCAAACATTTTATGGTCTCATTGTGGGAAATGTTATCACTTCTCTTATTGAAACGGCTCCGGTAAGAATCATCACAAGCCTGTCTATGCCTATGCCCAAACCGCCCGTCGGGGGAAGTCCTTGCTCAAGCGCTATTATATAATCCTCGTCATAGGGCATAACTTCGTCGTCGCCTTTGGCTTTTGCGTCCATTTGCTCGCTAAACCTTTTTTGCTGCAATTGCGGGTCGTTTAATTCGGAATAAGCGTTTGCGATTTCCATACCATTGATATAGAGTTCAAATCTTTCGGCTATATCGGGATTATTAAATTTCACTTTGGAAAGAGGGGAATAGACTGCGGGATAATCTATTATAAATGTGGGATTTTTAAGATTGGGGATGACTTTTTCATCAAGAACTTGATCTAAAATTTTCTTATCAGACGCATTTTTGGGCAAGTCCAATTTTAAATTTTTTACTTGCTCAAACATTTTGCCGCTTTCAACAAAAGGCAAAAGGTTTAAGCCTGTGAATTTTTCTATAATGTCAAAAAGTTTGATTCTTTCAAAATTCAATTCAACTTGAGAATCTATAGCCTTTGCCGCAGTTTTGAGCAGTTTTTCTGTGATATCCATCATATCATTGTAGTCAGCATAAGCCTGATAGAGTTCCAACATAGTAAATTCTGGATTATGATTTTTGTCTATGCCTTCATTTCTAAACATTCGTCCGATTTCAAAAACTCTGTCCATACCGCCTACGACAAGCCTCTTTAAATAAAGTTCAGGCGCAATACGCAAAAACAAATCTATATCAAGAGCATTGTGATGAGTTGTAAAAGGTTTGGCATTGGCGCCGCCGGCAAGAGTTTGCAGAGTCGGAGTTTCAACTTCAACAAAATGCAAATCTTCAAGAGTATGCCTTATAGAAGAAATAATTGCCGCTCTATCGGTAAAAATTTTTTTAACATTTTCATTTGCAATCAAATCTATATATCTTTGTCTATAACGGGTTTCAATATCTTTAAGCCCATGCCACTTTTCAGGCAGAGGGCGCAAAGATTTACTTAACATAGTCCATTTTTCAATCATTATTGTGAGTTCATTGGTTTTTGTTCTAAAAGGTATGCCTTCAACGCAGATAATGTCGGAAAGGTCGACAATATCTTTAAGCATTTTATAATTGTCCGCGCCGACAATATCCGCTCTGACATAGATTTGAATTTTTGCAGACCCGTCTTTAATATCTAAAAATGCGGCTTTGCCCATATTTCTAAAAGTCATCACTCTGCCCGCCGCTTTTACTTTTGTATCCGATTGTTGCTCTTTTTCAAGCGAAGCAAATTCTTTTTGAATTTCTAAAATAGTTTTTTCAAGCGTGAACGCTTTGGCGGGATAAGGGTTGATTCCGTCTTTTAAAAGGTTCTCAACTTTTTGTTTTCTTAAAGCGATTAATTGCTCAATTGGCGCGCCGCTTTGTTCTTCTGATTGCTGTTGTTGCATTTGTTGCTGCTGTTGTTTTTGGTGCATTTTTAGTCCTTTTAATTGATTTTGGATATATAAAGAATATCAGCCGCATTTTTGGCGGCTGATATTCTTTTTTTGATTGATTTTTAAATGATTTTTTACTTTTTGACGGAGGGATATTAACAAAAAACTTGTGGAAATGCAAATTGACTTTTCCGATTTGTAATATTTTTACATTGCGTATAAATAATACCGCCTTTGTTTTTATTGCTTTGATAATCATATAGGAAAGTCAGGAGACGAACAACACGAATATAATCTGAATTATAGTAAGCAAAACGAACAGATTGGTTTTCATTCCAACATTGGATCTGTGTTTTTCTTTACAATCAACTTTTGTTTTCCATATAACTCCACAAATTCTTTATCTGCTTTCACAACTTCCATTTCCAAGACTATATTCTTATTTCTTGGCAAATCTCTTGGAACAAAGTATTCAAAAAGAAGAATAACCATATAAGATTCATACTTCTTTCTGCCAATTACTTTAACTTCCCAAAAAGCGCGTTGTTTGGAATTAATATCAAAATCGATATTGAATGTTTTATCTGATATGATTTTCAAATTTAATTTGTAATTAATTTTATAAGTTTCTTCTGAATAAATTGCTTTTTCAGGCAATAGAACAATTGAATATTTGCCAGGATATTTATTTTTGAATTCCGTTCTGTATTTTCCAACTTTTGAAACATCTAAATCTATTTCAACTAAATTTTTGTATAAATCTCTTAGCGGAAAAATATAATTCAAATGAATGAAATGTGTTCTGAAAATACAAATCAATATTATTGAAATCACAAAAAGCAAAAGTATTGATATTTTCACAAATTTATGTTTTGTTAAAAAAAATAAAATAGTAAGGAACATTGTTATGACTGTAAGCGACACTATTGTTATAAATAGTATCATGAAATCTGTTCTGAAAACAGAAAGCAAAATTATAAAAACTGCGTAAAGCAAAAATATTGATATTTTCACAAACTCATGTTTTGTTAAAAAAAATAAAATAATAAGGAATAATGTTGTGAATAGGAACAAGTCTATTGTCAAGAATGACACTGTATTCATTTATTGATATATGTTTTCTAATCTATAATACTCTTTTCTTACATCATCTATGAAATCTTGACAATTATATTTGTCTTTCACAAAAGGAATGCCTAACAAACTATACTGGTTTTGGGCTGGGCTTACATTTTTTACCGCTTTTCTCATGATAGCATCATCATAATGTTTCCTATCGCTTGTTGTATATAGCGGCAGATTTTCTATCTTGTCTTTATCAACTTTTCCTTTGCCCGTATCAAAGAATCCTTCATTGCTGTATTCTTCATTACTTTCTTTATTGTCTTCATAGAATATCTGTTCATGGGCTATGTCTATATTCAATTCATCAAATCCAGGAGGAGCGTGCATATAAATATATTCCGTAACCTATGTCCAATGGTCTTTTCTTTATCCGAGCATCGCTTGCATTTTCTATATGCGCCGCTGCAAAACTATTGTTTTGTAATATGTTATTACTTTGATTGTTACCATACCAACTGCTTGCCGTCGCTCCTCCGCTTGTGTTCACGCTTGTCAAACTAAATAAGTTTGATACTCCCCACATCGCATTGGCATAGTTTCCCGTATTATCAGCTATCGCGTCATTTGCCGTATAATTATGCGCGTTCTCATGACCATAAATATTTATAAACTGTCCCGTATCTGTCGCTGTTCCTAACGCGGCATTTAAATATATTTGACCTGTGTCATTATCGTGCTTTCCAGATCTTTGATAGTATTCTCCCGTTTCTTCGTCCATATATACAGTTTCATCATAATATACTTTTGCTTTACCATTTGCCGCTTGCTCTATTTCTTCTAAACTCTTTTCTTGGCTTAAATTGTTTATTACTTTCTTATTCATGCCTATCATATCTGCCAATGTTGACTGATTTGCTTGCCATTGCTCCGCTATATCAAAAATGCCGACTTTATCAAAAGCCGCTATATCATAAGCCGTTTTCGCCGTGTTATATATTGTCCCTGTTATACCAGTTAATGATTTTGCTGTGTTCATACCTAATCCCATCACTTGTTGAACTATTTGGTCGCGTCCTGCTTTTGATAGCAATCGCAAATCTATGCTTACATCCGCATTCAACGCCCCTGTCACTTGCTCGCGCGTTGTTTGTTGCGAGTTGTCCGTATCTCGGTTTATCTTTGATAAGTCTTGATTGGATTGTCCGCTGCCTATTGTCGCTTTGTTGATTTGCTCTTTTTCATTTCCTTGATTGCCCAATGTTAAACCTAATTTACCGCCCGTGCCTACCTTTTTCTTGTCTTTTACTATGTCCGTTATTGATACGCTCATACCAAAACTTGAATTGCTGCTGTAATCCCTGTCTTTTATGTCTTCATAAGTTATTGTCCCTGTGTTAAATATCGTCTTGTTTTCCGATACGCTCCCTATCGCCGCGCCCGCTAAATGCGTGTCGCCAGATACTTTTATGTTCGCTTCTTGCGACGATAATAAGCCCGTCTGCTCCTCTACCCACGCTTTGTTCGTCTCGCCTTGCCCGTAATTTATTCCTGCGCTCGCTCCACCGCTTCCATATCCCGCGTTTGCTCCTATGCTACTGCTGTTGGATTCTACCGTGTTTTGCTTGCTTTCTACTTTCAAGTTTCCCGCTACTTCTATGTCAAGCGTCCCGCTGTTTGATTGATGTCCGCTCGATAACATGCTCCCGCCTGCTTTGTATGTGATGTTTCCCATCGCTTGACTTATCGCATTGTTGTAATTTACCGCTATCGTCTTGTCCCCGCCTAAACTAAATCCCGCGCTCGCGCTTACTCCACCTGTCCCGATCGTTAAACTCGCCGTGTATTCCTCGCTCTTGTCTTGACTTTTAAACACATCTTTGCTCGCTTTTATTATTATGTCGTTGCCAGCATTGTAGGCTATGTTGCCCTGCTCGCTTAGTATCGCGCTCCCTGTTTGATTTATATTGTTTGTTGCATTGAGGATTATGTCTCCGCTCCTTGATACTATTTGACTCGCTATGTTGCTTATACTGCTTTCTTTGCGCGTTGTCTCTTGAGTCTTTGCGTCTATCGTCACGCTCGCATTAAAACCCGCCGTCTTTGCGCTTCCCGCAGCGCTGGCTATGCTTGCCGCTACATTTACTCCCGCCGCCGCAATGTTTGCTCGCGCTAAATCTACATTCCTTCGCGCATCTTCTAACGCTTCATCGCTTGCTTTGCCTTCCGCGTGCAACGCTTCTATTCTCGATAACTCTTTCTCCGCTTGCGCTTGCATCTCCCCAGCTTTTACTAATGCGTCGCTTGCCCTGTATGCGTCAACATAAGCGTTCGTTATCCCTACGCTTATTTCTAAACTCGCCTCTTTGTGCGTGTTGATTATCTCTTGCTTTTCCTCGGCGCTTAATACATTGATATCCCTCGCGCTCACATCTACGCCGCCAGCTATTATGTTGCTCCCTATCACATTTACATCGTTTTTCGCCCGTATCGTCAAATTCCCGACTATGTCTATGTTGCTCGATACCACTCTGCTCGTTGTGGTCTCGTTCTCATCGCTGGTCATCTCACCCTTAATACTAGCTAATTTCGCTTGACCCTCGCCTAACCCTTTGAAAAAATCGCCTATCGAACCTAATGCGCTCGTTATGTCAAGACTTTTCTCTTCGTGCATATAATAGTGGTATTCGCTGTCTTGTGTGTTAATCACATTTATGTTGTTAGCGTCAAATATCGCATTCGCTCCCGCTTTTATGTCCCCGCCTACTATCGTTATGTCCCTCTTTGCCTCCACTTCTAAATCTTTTGACGCTTTTATCGCGCTCTTTACCGCAACGCTTTGCGCGTCCACTTTCTGTTCTTGTTCGCTCGATAATCCCAACGAACCCGTCGTCATCTTGCTGTATTGACTGCTAACGCTGTCTTGCGCCGCTAATACTAATATGTCCCCCCACGCTTTCATTACTATACCGTCTTGCGTGCTTTCTACACTGCTTCCTTCTATTATTATGTTGTTGCCGGCATTCATCGTTATCTTGCCGCTCGTCTCTATCTTGCTGCCTATGTGCCTGATTTCTGTATAACTGCTGTTTTCCTCAGTCGTATCTCCAAATGTTCCCTCGTCTTGCGTCGAATGCGTTTCGGTATGCTTTTTGACTTCTAATGCTCCCACTACTATGTCTTTGGCGCTGTATGTTATGTTTGCCGCTCCTATTATGTCAAAACCCCTTTGCGTTATTATCCCCCTGTCTGGTATCCCGTTACCGCCCGCTACAGACGCCTTTATGTCTAACCCTGAAAATATGTATAAATTGCCGCGCCCTAATGTTTTTAACCTTCCCGTTATCTCAAAATCTTGCGAATCGCTTCCCCTATCCCCATTCGCCTCTATCCCCCATGTCTTGCTATACACTATACCCAACAAATTCGCCGCGCTTATTCCGTATATATCCCCTTTGCCGCTCTCTATCGTCACATCCATCCCTTTTATCGATAAACTTCCTGCCCGTATCTTTAAACTTTCCCTCGCATTTATCTCCCCATACGGATTTACTATCTCCTTGCTATACCATATCGCCCCATAACTATCTTCAAACCTCGCTACTTCTTTCTCGCTCTTAAACGCTCCTACTGCTTTTATTTCTATATCGCCGCCTTCTATATTCCCGTTTATGTTCTTTATGTCTCCACGCGCGTCTAATTTTATACTCTCCTGCCCCTCTAATGTCCCGTAATTGCTTATGTTGTTCGCTTTGATTTCTACTTGCCGCCCTTTTACTATGCTGTATAAATTGCGCCCTTCATTGTCTTGCCCCCTTATCACCGCTCCCTGCGTCAAGTCTTGCGCGAAATTTCCCGTTAAATTTATCTTTATGCTCTTGCCTAATATCTCCCCAACAGTCTTGCTTGTAAATGTGTATTCCTCATTAAAAGCTGCCATGTGATGCTCGTTCTCTTCCTTAAGACCCCAACTAAACGGGTCATACCATTCCCGCACCTCATAAGTCGTGTATCCCCATTTGACTATCTCAAAACTGCCTCGCTCCATTATCGCTTTGTTCGTTAAATCCCTCGCCCTTATTTCTAAACTCGTCTTTCCGTTGATTCTTGAACTCGTATTGCTTATGTCCCGTCCTACTATGCTTACTTCATTGCCCTCTATCTTTGCCGCTCGCGCCGTGTGTATCACTTTTCCCGTTTCATAAGTCCTGTCATTTACTTGCGCAAATTCAAGCCAGCTGCCTGTCCCGATTGTCTGCTTCTCTATAAACCCGCTCCCGTTTTCTATAGCCTCATTTATTATGTCTCCCGTTGCGGTTATGTCTATCTTGCGCTCCGCTATTATGCCGCTTCCTTTGTTGCTTAATGCCGCCGCTTCTATCTTTATGTTCTTGGCATTTATCTGTCCCTGCTTGGCAGAACCCTCGTTCTCATTTACCACTTCGCGAGCGTTTATTACCATGTCCCCTAACGCTTTTATCAATCCGTTTGTGTTCGCTATCTTGCCGCCCGCTTGTAAATCTATGCCCGTTTTGGCATTGATTGCTCCCCTGTTTTCTATATCCCCTTTGCTCTTTATCACTATGTCTTCTACATCGCTTATCAACTTGCCGCCTTCTTGCGTCTTTACGCCAAACCCGTTCTCGCTCGATACTATCTTGATTTTGTCCCCATACATCGAACCTGCCGCTTCTACCATCACCGCCTCGCCTTGCGCTCCTAAATCTTGCGATATAACCGTTTTACTTTCATTGTCGTATTCTTGGTTTCCTGCCTTTACTTCTATTTTCTTTGCCTTTAATTGTCCGCTTATCTTTACATACCGACTTACTATTTCTACATCGCTCTCTAACGCTTGCATTCCGCCAACGCCTATCTCCACACTGCGCGTCCTGTCTATACTGTATCCGCTTATTTGCCCGTTTACTACGCTCGGTCTTGCGCTTACTAAACTTATTTGACCAGTGTTTATAAACCGCGCCCCATTGACCAATATCCCGTAAGGATTTGCTAAAACAAAATCCGCCCTCTGCCCTACTATCTCCACAGAACCTCTTAATACGCTCAAGTTTGACGCTGCTACTTCGTTTAATATGATTCTTGCCGCATCGCCCGTAAAGTTTGTGTTGCCAGATATCTCCCTGTCAAGAATCTGCGAACGCGCTCCGCTTACCGAATTGTTTATTACCGCCCCTTGCGCGTCAACATTGAATTTGTCGTATTTATTGTGCGATAATCCGTTGGCGTTTGGCGCAACTATGCGCACCACAGGCACTTGCCTGCGCTGACTGTCCATCTGATTTTCTATCGCAGGCTTGTATACCACCTGCGCATTGTGAGGCAGTATTTCCCCAAAAATAATGCCGCTTTGACTTAATATAATCACAACAGCCATAAATAAAGCAAAAATTTGACGACGATTTGTAATAATCTTCGCAAATATCCTCTTGCCTATTTTGATGATTTTTAGTCTTTCCATGATAATGCCTCTTTTTATTATCGGGCAGATGTTAAATATGCCCTGTGATTTATACGCTTTTTGCCGTTTGATTGATTTTGTTGTTCGTCGGTTGTTTTTACCATTTCCCCTTTGGATTTACTGTTCGTCCAGCGGGCGAGTTGAAAAACCGCACTGCATGAAGTTTTGGGTTTTCTGGATTTTCATGTTGATTTTTCAATGTGTTTTTGATTTCAATGATTTTTTGAATTTGTTGTTTGTTCGGTTTTGTTGTTCGTCGAGTTTTGTTTTTTGCACAACTTGCGAAAAGCCGTTGTCGTGGTCGTGGTCAATTTGTCTGTTGATTTTGAGATGTTGATTTAAAATTAGTTTAATGTATTTTCTTAGGATGCGGCGGATAGTATCATAAACCCTTGTAAATAGCATACCTGAAAAAACCCTAAATGCAAGCGAGCAAATGTAGGTTTTTTGACATAAAATTTATTGGGTTTTTAATCTATGAAAGGAAAACTTCGGGACTAGGATTCGAACCTAGACAAACGGCTCCAAAAGCCGTTGTGCTACCATTACACAATCCCGAAATTAAAATCTTATTGAATTTTCAGTGAGTTTCTGTATTGTAGATTTTCCAATTATACTGATTTAATTTTTTAATTATTTCGTCTGAATGATCTTTGGATTTTGATATGCCAAAAACCGTTGAGCCTGAACCTGACATAAGAGCAAGACATCCCGCTTGAATTAAAAGAAATTTGATTTTTGCTATCTCTGGATTATATGGAAAAACGAACTCCTCAAGTCTGTTAAATAAGTCATTTTTGTCCAAAGACCAATGCTTGAAATCTGTTGGGATTTTATACATTTGGCTTATCTTTGTCAATGGAAATTTTATACGGTTATAAACCTCAGATGTGGAGACGCTAAAATTGGGATTGATTAGAATCACATTCTTTTTTCCTATACTTTTTATTGGAGCGACGATATCGCCTATGCCTTCACATAATGTTGTCCCCCCTGTCAAAAAAAACGGGACATCGGCTCCAAGTTTGGATGACAGAAGTCTTATTTGCTCATTTTTGCTTATCTCATCAAGAGGCATTATACCCCATAATTCTATCAACCCTTTTATTGTTCCTGCGGCATTTGAAGAGCCGCCGCCAAGACCTGCGCATATCGGAATTTGTTTGTCTATATATATTTTAACGCCTTGTTTTATATTAAATTTTTCTTTTACGGCTTGCGCCGCTTTATAAACAAGATTGCGGCTGTCTGTGGGAATTTCTTTATTATTGCTTTCTATTTCTATCGTATCATTGGAGAGACTCTCTATTGTGAGTTCGTCAAATAGGGATACTGTTTGCATTATACTTACAAGATTGTGATAGCCGTCGGGACGCTTGTTAAGAATTTCTAAAAATAGATTGATTTTTGCGGGTGTTTTGAGTTTTAACATTTTGAACCTTATTTTTTTGGTATTTCTATGCGGCGGTCGGAGACGGTAAATGGAGAAGCGGTAAGAATTACGCTATAATTAAATTTTTTTGAAATTATCTTAATTTTTGAAGGGATTTTTGAGATATAGAAAGGCTTGTTTTCAAGAACTTGTATTGTTAAACCGCCTTTTACTATTTCTTTGATTGTGGAATCTTTTATATTTAGAACAAGCGTATCTTCCCCAAGATGATAAATCATATCGCCGCCCTTGGTTTCTATATAAGCGGTTTTAAAACTATCAATAAAACTTCCATTCAAAATTTGCGCCGCTGTTTGCAAGATGTCTAAAATTTCGGGCGATACGCTGTCTTTGACAATGTCGGGATAAAATATAATTTTTGAATCTTTGATAAAAATTTTTGCATCGGGCATAAGAGCGATAGGTAAAGATATTTCTATGCCTTCGCCTTTAACAAAATTAAAATTGAAATACATAGACTTGGACGCAAATACCAAACCAGCCTGCGCTTTATACCCAGTCTTTAACGACAACAATTTAAAGTAATGGCTGCTTGCCCTAAAAAGCATTCTGTCGGACAATTCTATATTTGACAGCGTTTTTTGAACAGCATCAAGTTTCTTTTTGACTTCTTTATCTCCGGTAGCGTCATAAGCGAGACAATATGCAACCCAAGCGTTTGCATTTTTGTTTTCAGCGGCATACACATCTCCAAGATGATAATAAGCGCTGGGCTGACGAGTTCCGTTTGCGGCATAAACTAAAGCCTGTTCGGCAGCCTCAAGATTTCCCAACTTGAAATAAATCCACCCCAAAGTGTCAATAAATATGCCGTTGTTTTTATCTATTGTAAGCGCTTTTTCCAATAAACTTTGAGCATAGGGGAGGTCTTCGCCTTTATTGGCAAGAACTAATCCCAAATAATTCATAGTTCTTTCGTCATTTGGAAACATCTCAAGGGTTTGTTTTAAGGCTTTTTTTGCGTTTTGCCAATCGCCTTTTCTGTCATAAGCGACGCCGAGATAAAAATGAGCATCGTTTAAATCCGGCTTTACCTCTATTGTTTTGAGAAAATATTCTATAGACTGATCGTATTTTTTTGCATCCATATAATTTAACGCGGTAAGATTTAAAAGGTCGCTGTTGTTAGGCTCAATTTTTAAAGCCCTTAAAAGATATTTTTCCGCCTCAGAATATTTGCCTGAAACGGCATAGTAAAAACCGAGTTTGGAAAGAACTGTCACATTATCTTTTTGCGACGGAAATGTGAGAATAAACTCAAATTCCTTCATAGCATTTTCTATTTGTTTTGTTCTCTCATAAGTCATACCGAGCCAAAAAGCGGTATTAAAATCGTCCTTTAAAATTTTTTTTGCCTTGAGCAAAAATTCTTGAGCCTTATCTAAATCCCCAGTGAGATAATAGACCCTGCCGAGATATACCAAAATAAAAGAATTGTCGGGATAATTTTCATAGAACTGTTCATAAACTTTTACGGCTTGCGCTATTTTGCCCATTTTTTCATATATATTTGCTTTTGCCACATAACTATCTAAAACATCGGGTCGTTCTTTGATAACTTTGTCATAGGATTCCAAAGCCGCCGCATTCATATTGAGTTTTTCTTGAACAACGCCGAATTGATAATTACCGATAGCGGATAATGGGTCTAAATTTAAAAATTCCTGCCAATATTTTTTTGATTCGGTAAATTTATTGTCATTAAAATAGAATAGAGCAAGAGATGAAAGAGCAGTCTCGTTTTTGGGATCTAATTTGAGAGTTTTATCCCAAAATGCTTTGGCTGAATCGGTTGTTTGCGTCATAAGATAAAAACCAGCCAAAAAAAGAGTTGTATCTGGATTTTCCCCGTCAATGGCGTCAATTTTTTGAGCCAATTCCATAGCATTGTCTTTATTGCCTATGCTCCAATCCAAATATGTTAAATCTTTATATATGATTATAGCGCTGGTATCAAGAGAAATGGCTTTTTCATAATCTTTTTTGGCTGCGGCGCTTTTACCGCTTTTTTGCTCAAGCAAGGCTTTTAGATAAACTTTATAGGCTTCGTAATTTTGCCCAAAAGAAAAACCGCTTTGCATAAGCAAGACGGAAATAATAAAAGTAAAAATCAAAATTTTGTTTGTTTTTTTATTCATTTTAATTGTTTCCTCAAAACTAAAGCGTCTTCTCCATTTGCATAATATTTTTTTCTAATTGACGACAATTCAAATTCAAAAGATTTATAAAAATTCTGAGCCGTCATATTGCTTTTTCCGACTTCTAAAAACGCGCTTTTGACGCCTTTTTTAACTGCATCTGATAAAACAAATTTAAACAAGACTGCGGCGTTTCCTTTTCTTCTTTGCTCTTTTGTTACGGCTATTGATAAGATTTCTAATTCAATACCGCAATATAAAGATATGCAATACCCGATTACTTTGCCGTCGAATAAAATAATGTCAAAAGAGACATTGCTATTGGATACAGAATCCGAAAGCATAGATTTTGACCATGGATTTTGAAAAGAATCTTTTTCAATATCTGCAATGTCGTTTAAAAATTCTTGTCTAAAACCGCATACTTCAATCATCAATAGACCTCTTGCATACAAAAACGACTAACAATAAAATCTCAAATAACGGTATTTTATGGATTCTGCGACTTCGCGCACAATGACAAACCCACTTTCGTGCAGACAGTTCCTATTAGCGTATAATAATACCTATACTCTTATATTCTTTGCATATCAGTTGTGCAAGAGAACTAATATCGTCGGTTGCGCAAGAGCGCCGTATCCTAATATCCGTTTAATCGGCTACAAATAAAACAGGCTGTAAATTGCTTTTGATAAAGAATTTACAGCCCGCTTATTGATTATCTCTAACAACTTTTTGTTTCTACCAATCTTTGTTTAATTTTATATTTGCTCTTGCTTTAAAATCGGCAATCATTTTAGCATAATACTTATTAGCTTCGTTTTGGAAATAAGCGTTTGCTATTTGATTTTTTACATCGTCAAAATTAACTTCTTTGGGAGCGATTTTCTCTTCAACTTTAAAGAAGTAATAACCGCTATCATTGATTCTGACGGGAGAAGTCGTATATCTGCCGGTTCTCAAACTAAACACCACCTTATCAATGTCTGCCACTAAATCGCCCTTGGCTATGATGCCCATATCTCCGCCTCTCTGTCTTGAAGCATCGTCATCGGAATATTGAGCCGCTACTTGAGCAAAATTTTCGCCTTTGCCAGACGCGAGTTGCTTTTTAATTTCCGCCACTTTGGCATCCGCATTCTTTATAGTATCTGCCGAAGCGGTTTTGGGAGCGTAGATGAAAATTTGTCTAAGTTTTACTTGTTCGCCGACATATCTCTTTAACCACGCGGATACTTGACCTGCAAATTGGTCGTCTTCAACGGAGAGTCCGGTAGAGCCATTTTGCCCTTTTATCTTAACCTTATCATAAAAAGTTCTTACCTGAGCCTCTGTCGGGCGGACGACTTTTGTCTCTATAGTTTGATTTACGAATTTGTTGACTGTAAGTTGGTCTGAAATTCTTGCCTCAAATTTTGCTCTTGTCAAATTTTCTTTTTTAAGAGCTTCGTTGAAAGCATTATCGTCTTGAAAATTCTGTCTTACCTGAGACATAGCGTCTCTAACTTCTTGAGAAGTCGCCGTCACTTTCTGTTTCTTCGCCTCTTGTTTGAGTATTGTGAACTCAACCAATCTGTCTAAAACAGCGTCTTTTCTCTGATTGATTTCTGCAATGGTTTGATTTGCTTGAGGCGTTGTCTGCCTATACTGCTCAATCAAGGGATTTACCACTACGCTAAACTCAGATTCAAATATCGCTTCTCCATTGACTACCGCCAAAGTTCTATCTGCGCAATAAGAATCTACTGCAAAAACTACGGCGATTAAGAGCGCCGCTGCTGCTAATGCTAATTTTCTCATTTGTTTTCTCCTGTTATTACCCGCTTGCGGATTAGAAATTTATGCAAGCGATTGTTTATATTTTCTCTGTTAATTGGCGTCATAATCAACTTTCACTTTGAGTTGCTCTTTCCTATTCTCAAACCATCTTTCAAACTTATCTCTTGCTAAAATACCTTTTATTTCAGGCTCGGCTTGTTCATAGGGAATGGGAGCAAGATTTTGTTGAGATACTTTCCTTATTATATGGTAGCCGTAACTTGTCTCTACTATATTAGAAGTTTCGCCGTTTTTGAGAGCCAAAGCCGCCCTTTCAAACTCGGGAACCAAAGCGCCTATCCTAAAAGGACCTATTAAACCGCCGGTCGAAACCGACGCCTTATCTTGAGAATATTCTTGAACTACTTTGTCAAAAGGCTCGCCTTTTTGCAAGGCATCATAAGCCTTATCGGCTTCCGTTCTATCTGTAACAAGTATATGACGCACAGTATAAGATATGGGAGACTGATAAAGCTCCGCATTGGCGTTGTAATAGGCTCTCGCATCGGCATCGTCTATGGTCATATCGTCTTGAATTTGTCTTAAATACATTTCAAGCATCAATCCATCTTTATATTCTGCGAATTGTTTTTGCTGTTGCTGTTTGAAATCGTTTAAAATATCCTTGTATTCTTTGCTTTTATCCACTTTTGCTTGTTTGGCAGACTCTATCATAACCGCTTCTCTGACAAGAGTATCAATAAATTGTCTTCTGCCCAAAGGCGTATTTGCATAAGTTTGATACGCCGGAGGGGTGCTTGCAAGCCTTGTTTCCACTTGTGACGCCGTGATAGAGGTTTTACCTACTTCGGCTACTGCCGTCTCCTTGCTTTTACAAGAGATTAAAACAAGCGTTAAAAACCAAAAAATCATACTAAATACAATTACTTTTTTATTCATACAAGCTCCTTTTTTAACAACGGGCGCGATATTACTAAATTTAAAGCGATTTAGTCAAACATTCGTCATGCGGGCTTGACCCGCAAATCCAAAACTTTGTGATGACAAACCCAAAGCCTGCCTGCATGACCGCTTTTTATAAAAACTCATATTTAAAATTTACTAATTCAGCTGTAAAACGCAAGTGTGCGCAATTTTATTGCAATCATTATCTTCTCAAATAGAATTTGAGGTCTTTTAATGCTTTTTTTATGTATTCCATCGTGTTTGAATTATTTGGCTTTTTCAATCTAAATCCGTTTTGTTTGCCTGCTATAAATTCTATTGTATCCGCATAATCTTTTGACAATTTGCCAAAATCGGCATTGGAAAAGTCGACTTTTTGCGAAAAGTAGATTGATACAATGTCATTATTTTCAAAAATTGACTCTATATCAAGCGCGCGGGCGGCGAGTTTTAATGTTGCTATTTCAAAAAGCAATTCTGATTCTTGAGGGAGTTTGCCAAATCTGTCTATTATTTCGGATTTTATGGAATTGATTGCTTCTATATCTTTTGCATCGGCAAGTTTTCTGTAAAATAGAACCCTTATTTCCTCGCTTTTCATATAGGTTTCTGGAAATAGCGCTGATATTGACAGGCTTATTTCAATATTGTTTTCGTATTGAGGCTCTTGCGCCAATCCTTGCTCTTTAAGCCGCCCGCCTTCTTCTTCAAGAAGCCGCACAAACATATCATAGCCGATATCCCTTATAAAACCATGCTGATTTGCGCTGAGTATGCCGCCGGCGCCCCTTATTTGCAAATCTTTTAGAGCCAATCTAAAGCCGGACCCCAATTGATTAAACTCTTTCATCGCTTCAAGTCTTTTTATTGCTTCTTCTGTTAAATCCTTATCATCATAAAACATATAACAATAAGCCTTTTGAACTGCCCGCCCTATGCGTCCGCGCAGTTGATATAGTTGAGAAAGACCGAAATTTTGAGCGTCTTCTATTATCATTGTGTTGACAGAGGCAATGTCTAAACCTGATTCTATAATAGTCGTGGCAAGTAAAATATCATATTCTCTATTTATAAATTTCCACATAATGCTTTCTATATCTTTTGCCTGCATTTGACCGTGTATTATGCCCAATCTCATATCTGGTATAAGTTTTTTTAGATTCTCTGCTTTGGAAAACATTGTGTCTATCCTATTATAGACATAAAAAACTTGTCCGCCTCTTGAAAGTTCGGCGGAGATTATGTTTTTTAACAATTTCTCATCATAAGCGGACAAAAAAGTTTCTATCGGTAATCGTCCCAATGGCGGAGTTTCTATTACGGACAAATCCCTAAAACCCGATAACGCGGACGACAAAGTGCGGGGTATAGGCGTTGCGGAAAGCAATAAAACATCTATCGCCTTTTTTATATTTTTGATTTTTTCTTTTTGTTTGACGCCGAATCTGTGCTCCTCGTCAATTATCAAAAGTCCCAAATCTTTAAAAACTATGTCTTTTTGTAAAAGCCTGTGAGTGCCTATAACTATATCTATTTTGCCTTCTTTTAGTTGTTCAACTATTTTTTGTTGCTCAGATTTGGATTGAAATCTGCTCAAAACGGCAAGTTTGACGGGAAAAATAGAAAGCCGCTCTGAAAAAGTGTCAAAATGCTGCCCTGCCAAAATCGTGGTAGGAGCCAAAAGCGCCGCTTGTTTGCCGTTTTGGACTGCCTTAAAAGCGGCGCGGACTGCAATTTCCGTTTTGCCGTATCCAACATCTCCGCATATAAGCCTCTCCATAGGAAAAGCGCGCAGAAAATCTGCTTTTACATCGTCAATCGCTTTTAATTGGTCTGGGGTTTCTTGATATGGGAAAGAATCGGCCAACTCTTTTTCCCAAGGGGTCTCGCCTTTTAAAGGCGGACGGACTACCAAACTCCTTTGAGCGTATAAAGCGAGCAATTCTTTTGCAAATTCCTTAGCGGCTTGGCGCGCTCTTGACTTGATTTTGTCCCATGCGCCCGTATCCATAGAATAAAGTTTTGGACGCGCGCCTTCCACGCCGATATATTTTTTGAGCGCTTTGATATTATCGGGCGGGACATATAATTTGTCGCCTTTGGAATATTCTATACACAAAAAATCTGAAATTTTGCCGCCGCTTTTGATTGTTTTTAAACCGAGATATTTGCCTATGCCGTATCTTTCGTGGACTACATAATCTCCCGCCGCCATCTCCCAAATGCCTTCAAGCCTTTTTGCGCCTTTTACTTTTGGAAAAGAGACGGGCTTCCTTTTATAAAGCATTTCCCTGCTTGAAATATAGGCGGCGTTTTCGCTTTCTAAATAAAATCCGCTTGATAGATTTCCAAAAAGAAATTGAGGCGCGGCAAAAGACCATTTATTGTCGTGAAAAATATCCGCAATTCTTTCTTTTTCGCCGTTGTTTGCGCAATATATTTTTATGTCTATTTTATTTTGAGCGAAAGTTTTGAGAGTGTCAATGAAATATTGAGTATTGCCTTGAAAGCCTGTGAAAGATTTGTAATTTTGATTTTGGGATTTTGAATTTAGCGGGTCATTGATTATGAGTTCATATTTTTCAAAAGCCGTCTCATTTTCTTTTGAGATTTTGTAATCAAAAAAAAGAATCGCATTTTGTTGATTTTGCGCAGAAAAATAATCTTTTATGGTCGCCGTATTTTGTTCATTGTTGACCGATAGAATTTTTATCTCGTTAAGATGAGTATTGGATATCTGGCTTATAGGCTCAAATGATTTGATTGTTTCTATTTTATCGTATTCAAAAAGTATGCGGACTGGCTCTTCATTTAAACCAGTCCATATATCTATTATGTCTCCGCGCACGGCAAATTGTAAAATATCTTCTACAAAATCAACCCTCTCATAACCGAATTTTGAGAGAGAAACAATTAAATCTTCAAATCTATAATCTTGATTTACTTTTATAGTAAGACTGTTATTGCTATCGGGTTTTGCTATAAGAGAATTTATAGAACTTTCCGAGCAGCACAAAATAAAATTGTCCGTAGTTTTTATCTTGTCTATGCTAAAAGCTCTTGTATTTGCCAAATCGTGAGGAAATAACAATATATTATCTTTATTTAATACGCTTTGTGTTTCAGATTGAAAAAACGCTTTTATATCATCGTAAAAATTCTGCAAATCGTCGTCTTTGACAAAAGCAAAGACGCGCAAGTTGGAGTTTTTCTCCCCCCCTCGCTTGTTGATAAGTTTAAAAAGATAATGCGCCTTAGCGCTTGCAGATGCTTGCGATAAATATGTTTTGCTCATAATAATCCGATGACGAACAATAATGCGGCGTTTTCTTAAAATACAATTACGGCAATGCTCCTATTATTCTACCTGCGTTTAATAAAACCTCATCGTCATTTTTTTACTTTGGACGCCTCTATTATAGCGGTTTTCCAAAAAATTTCTAATAAAGAAAGTTGAATAAATAATGTCTGCCGATATAATTGCTTTGTTCATAATGCTTGATTATACATAATTGTTGACAAGTATCGTCGTATAATACGATTTTTATCGATTAGGAGCCTGTCATTCTGCGCGAAGCCGCAGAATCTATAGAATAAACCTCTTTTTTACTAACAACAAAGGCTTGAAGAACTGCATAAAATGGATTCTGCGGCTACGCACAGAATGACAGACATAGCGCGCAGAATGACAAGCCCGCTTTCGCACAAACGGATTCTGTTAGCGCGCAATGGCAATGCCTATATTTTTACATTTCTTGTATATCAGTTATGCAAGAGATCTAATGACTGACTTTAATTTTCTTTGAAAGAAAGTTAAATCGCTTATAAATAAAAAGACACAAGCCTTTGGGAGCTTGTGTCTTTTTTGGGTTTTACTATTTATGGAAAGAAAAACTCAATTTGTTATCATTATGGCTGCCTTTCAAAAGGATTTCCGCTTACATCATTACCCATAATAAAATGGTTGTTATCTATTATAGTTATAGTTATAGTCATCAATGAGTCTGAACCTGAAATGGTAATTGTTTGACCATCACTTACGCGCCTCGCAGAAGTAAAGGTAATAGATAACTCATTTCCAGAAAGTGAAAATGTCCCCATCGCTTTTGTAATCTCAACCAAATTCCCGTTTATCATAAGTTCCATTGGATCTCCTATCGTCTTTTCTTGAGTGTAAGTATTCCCGTTAAAAGTAAGAAAAGTGTTGTCTTTCTCCCAAGTCCCTTCTAAAGAAAATTGAGGGGCGGGGGCGACGGCATCCGTAGCCAGAGTAAAATTAAAAGGCTCTTCTGTTAACTCTTTATAAGTTACTGTCAAAGAGATATCTGCAGGACTGTCAGAATAGAATGAATCGCTTGTCGTCAACTTTCCATTTTCTTTTGAGACGGCATTATTGCTTGAAGTAAGAGTCCATTGAGAATCATCGGAAATAGCAAAGTATGCTATATGCCCTGTGGCTATCTTTTTAATTCCTATGATGATAGGAGAATATGTTTTACCATTCCCATCAATAGTAATAGTTGGGTTCGCATCGCCAACATGGTAAGAGCCAAACCGCAATTCAATTATCTCATAATCTGTAGAAGGCAAATCTGTGGAAGTATTATTGACGCTATTAATGACTTCTTGTGTTTCTTCCGCTGTTTGTCCATTTTCCGTTAGAGGCAGCATGGAAGTGATAACTTCGGAAGGATTTGGTGGAGGAACATAAATCCCAGTTATTGGGTCTTTACTGCTGCAACTTACAATTGCAAATGATACAAGTAAAACTACTGCAAACAACGATACTGCTTTTAAAATGTTCTTCATTTTTTAATTCTCCTTTTTCCTCTTTCCCCTCTCCTACGGGAGAGGGTGTCGCAAAGCGACGGGTGAGGGACGCAAAA
>JAITTG010000086.1 GCA_031287095.1 Candidatus Parendomicrobium reticulitermitis
CCCAAGTTGGGCGTCTCCACAAGTATTAACCCCGCCATTGTCATCATGGGAGGACGGCTTTGGTTTTGCTATTTCGTGCTCGCCCCAGTTTTTTTCTTCTTGAAGGGCGCGTTTAGCAAGGGTTGTTATTTCTAAAAATTTTGATGGTTTCATTGATGATTTTTTCCGCTATTTTATTTTTGTTTGCTTTTTTTATTGAAATGATTTGTCCTTCGGAATTTATTATATACGCTGAATTTCCAGCGGCGCCAAGCGCTTCTTTGGAATTTGCAATTATCAAATCAAGATTTTTTTCTTTTAATTTTTTTTGAGCGTTTTTTATAAGATTTTGAGTTTCAAGAGCAAATCCCGCTATCGCTTGGGTTTTTTTATTTTTACCGCAATAGGCGATTATGTCGGGGTTTTTTATCAGTTTTAGCGGCAAGATTGATTTGTCTTTTTTTATTTTGCGTTTGCTGAAATTTTGAGGTTTGAAGTCTGATACTGCCGCCGCGCCGATAACTATATCCGCCGTCTTGAAATTCCTTTTTAGAGCCAGAAACATATCGTCTGCGCTGACGACTTTTATTATCTTAATTGAATTGTTTGGATTTGGTAAAACTTGCGCTTGACCTGTTATAAAAATTACATTATGTTTTCTTTTTACTATTTCATCGGCAAGCGCTTTGCCCATTTTGCCGGAGGAGTCATTGCTGATAAATCTCACAGGGTCTATGTATTCTCTTGTTGGACCTGACAAAACTAAAAACTTCACAACAAAGCCTCTTTGACGATCTTGTCTGTTGAGGCAAGCCTTCCTTTGCCGATATCTTTACAAGCAAGTCCGCCGTCTTCGGCTTCTATAATTTTATAGCCGTATTCAATAAGAGTCTGCATATTTTTAACTGTCGCTTTATGCTCATACATAGCGCTGTTCATAGCGGGACATATAATAACTTTCGCTTTGCTTGCAAGAACTGTCGTAGTGAGCAAATCGTCGGCTATGCCGCAAGCGAGTTTTGCGATAATGTCCGCGCTCGCAGGAGCAATTAAAATTATATCGGCTTTTTTGGCAAGCGAAATATGAGCAATGTCAAAATTTTGCTTTTTGTCAAACATAGAGCGGTGAACTTGATTATTGGATAGCGTTTGTAAAGATAAAGGCGTGATAAAATGTTCGGCGTTTTTGGTGAGAACACATTCAACAGAATGCCCCTCTTTAATAAAAGCGCGAACGATATCGCAAGATTTATATGCGGCAATGCTTGCAGTGATACCGAGAATTATTGTTTTAGACATATATTATTTCCTTCAAAAGAACGCTTTGTAGCCGCACTCGCCCTGCGCTTTCTCCCCTCTCAAGAAAGGGGATTATTCTGGAATAGGAACGACGGTTTCTGGCGCTTCAGGGACTGCAATAGCCGCTTCTTTATCTTTTTCTTTTTCTTTGGCGTCTTTATTTTTTTGTTGTTTGAGTCGCAAATCTTTTATTGACGCGCGGGTTGCTTTGCCGTCGGCGATATCTTGCAAAGCGCGAGTAATCAAATCAACATCGACGAGTTTTCTATATTCTTCATCGTTCCTTTTAAGAGCGAGCCATTCCAAAGCAATATTTACAGTCTCATATCTGCCTATTTTTAAATCTGATAACTGTTCATCTAAAGAAATTTCATTTTTATCCATTTTATTCTCCTTTTATTAAAAAACAACGGCAACGGCAAAGACCGCTTTGCGACCGCCATCGCCCTACTCTCTCCCGTCAACTGCGCGCTTATCGACCGCCCTCGCCCTTCCTCGCCCGTTAAGACTTTGTTTTGTTGACCTCGCTCTAATCGGCGAGGTTTCTGTATTGCAAACTTTTTATAATGGTCAGCACGGCATTTACCGCTTCGTTTAAGTTTTCATTTATTACGACATAGTCAAATTTGGGTTTTGCTTTTAACTCTTGTTGGGCTGACTTCATTCTTACGGCTATTGTTTGGGGACTGTCTTGATTTCTTAATTGCAGCCGTTTTTTTAATATGGACAGACTCGAAACTGTTATAAAAATCAAACAGGCTTTGGGATAATGTTTTTTTATTCTTGCCGCGCCTTGGACATCTATTTCTAAAATTATGTTTTTGCCGCTTTTTATTGTTTTTTCTACAAAAGATTTGGGCGTGCCGTAGAGATTATTGTGAACTTTAGCCCATTCCACAAAACAACCGCCGGCCGCCATTTTTTTAAAATTAGGCTCGTCTGTAAAAAAATAATGCACTCCGTCTTTTTCTGATTTTCTCGGCTTTCTTGTGGTATAAGAGATTGAAAGAATTGTGTTTTTGTCTTTCTTGATTACCGCTGAATAAATTGCCGTTTTGCCTGCGCCCGAAGGGGCGGATAAGACGATTATATTTCCTTGATTTTTCATTTTAAAAATTTATTCGGTTGCCGCTACAGACTTGGTATATGTCATTGCAGGTCAAGCCTACAATGACAAAGAACGATTAGCGGCTATTGAATGACGGCAAAGGCAAAGACCGCTTTGCGACCGCCATCGCCTGCCCTCTCCCATCAAGGGAAAGGGGAACTACAATTCTGAGTCTGTTTCCATGTCAAAAATATCTAATTGCAGGTCGTCTAAATGTATTTCTTTTTCGTCAAATTGAATTTCTTCTATCTCTAATTCTTCCGCTGGGATAGATTTTGGAGCTGTTTTGACCGCATCGCTTTGCTTGCCGCCTGCGCTTTTTTGGATAGCCGCTTTTGATGGTTTTGGCTGATTTTTTGTCTCTTGCGCCGCTTCTTGAGAAACTTGTATGAGTTTATCAACATCTACAACTCTCGGTTTTATAGGGTCGGCTTTATATACTCCGCCGCGTCTTTGTCTTTCTATTTCTTGTCTTATCGCTTCTTCTTGCGGGTCTGTATAAGTTTCAGACTCTTGCGTCTTATCTTTTGACCTTGACGGAGTTTTTCTGATTATACTTCTATTTTCTATTGGAGCAGGAGCTTCAATAATTCTTGTTCTATCTGGCATATCTATAAATTCGCCTATTTCATCTTCGGAAGACGCGCCTCTTAATTTATTGCGCGCTTTCTTATCAGCCGCGCCTTTTTCTTCATCTTCAATTTCTCTAATACGGGCTTTTTCATCTAATACATAATCTATTACGATTTCCGCTCTTCTATTTCTGGCTCTGCCTTCTACCGTCGCATTAGGAGCGACAGCCTCTTCAGAACCGAAGAATTCTATATATTCCATCTTATCGAGAGGTATGCCGTTATTATAAAGTTCTTCATAGACGGCTCTCGCTCTCATTATAGATAAAGACTTATTTTTGCCCTCGTCGCCTGTGGAGTCTGCATGTCCTTCTATTGTGATTTTGCGATAAGTAAACTTCTTAATATCGTCAGCCGCGTCTTTTATCATACCTTTGGCTTGAGCGGTCAAATTATATTTACCCGTATCAAACCATGCGGCAAGAAGTCTGAAAGTTCTTAAATTCAAAGGTCTATAATCTTCAAATTCAGGTTTATCTTCCTCTTGAGGTTTTTTGATAGTCTTATCATAAATGTCGCCAAATCTATAATTTAAGCCCAAATTGATATTGTAAGCAAAATAATCTATTGCAAAATTTGTTCCAAAATCGGCAAAAACGCCGAGACGGTCGTCTATTTTATATTCCATTCCTAGTCCAAGCCCTACGAGAACAATAATCTCTCTGCCCTCAATATCTTTCATAGAGCCGTATCCATTGGCAAATTGCATATTGTATTTTGGAATATCGCCAAGCAAAACATATTCTCCAAACGCTTTGCCATACCATTTAAAGTCGCCTTTCTCATCTTCAAATTTTATTCCGCCGACAAGTCCGCTTCTAAAATACGCGCCGCCCTCAACTATCAAAGCGGTTTCAACGGCATTGCTTTCCCTTATTTCATTGTTGATAACCAAAGCGTTTTGGAGTCCTAAATAAGGTTTAAAATTGATTTCATTATCAACAAAAATTTTATACTCGCCGATTGCGTTAAATCTCACGCTGTATGTGTTAAAAGACGATTGAGGATTTTCTTCAAATTGCTGATACTGTATATGCCTTGAAACATCAAAACTTTGAAAACCTAAACTCGCATTACCTTTGATATTTACAGGTCCGTCGCTATACCAGCCTCCGTATAAACCGATTTCTAAATCGCTTATATCGGCATAACTATCGCCTTGTTTTAATTCTTCCGAATGAAATCCAAAATATGCGCCGCCTATTATTTTGTTTTCTTGATACATTGCTATTCCCGCCTGCATACCAAGACCGTTTTGTTTTAAAGTCTCCAATAAACTGCTGTCTGAATCGTAAGAAAATCCGTCAATGTCGGCTTGAACCCAAATAGTTTGAGATTTTCTCTTTTCATCTTTTGCGTCTATTTCTCTTATTTTTGCATACAAATTATCGCTGTGATTTTGCGCTCCCGCTGGAAGAACATTAGCCAAGAAAGAGCCGCTTAATTGCTCAAGCAATTTCCTTGTCTGCGTAAATTTACCGTCTGCAGCGTCATATTCTTTTATAGCGGCGTCTGATAACGCTGTCACAAGCAGAGGCATTTTTTTAGAATCAGTCATATTGTCAAATACAGAAGCCGCTTCTTTTTGATTATGACTCATACCCGGAATATTGTTGATAAAGTCTGATTTGGAATCCACTCCAAGGACAACGGCATAATGTCCATCGTATCCGTCAACATTGTATGAGATTGTGTAATTCGTCTTAAATATGTCGTTTCGCCCTTCGGGCATATTTCTAAACTCTCCTTCAATGAAATAAGGAGAAACTATTATTTCAAAATCCTCTTTTCCTATTGCGCCGAACGCTCTAACAACTAATCCTGAAACATCAAATAATCCTGAAGAAATTACAACTGTTCCCGTAGTTTCTATAATGTCATTGACGCCTCTTGCCACATTTATACCAAGGTCAATGATTCCATTGAGATTAAAATTGTTGGTTTGCGCTATATAAAAATTCCAAGCGTCAGACATCATTGTCAGGCGGGGAACTCTATCGGAAGAAAGTCTATCGTTGATAAGATTCAAATTGCCGACTTTAGCGGCATATTCAGGGTCTATTGATTTTAATTTAACTTCGCCGCTTAATATATTAAATTCGCCGTTATAATTGACGACTCCTGATAATATCCAAGTTCCATTGCCCGCCTTATTTATAGTATCGCTTCTTAAATATCCCGTAATACCGCCGCTCATATCCACAACATGCGGGTCGACAGCGTTCACTGAAAGAATCGAACCTCCGTCCATATAAATATCATTTCCATTGCCCACTACTTCAGCCTCATTATCCCTAAATACTATATCTCTGTTTAAAGCGTTTAAATCTAATCTTGCATTTTTCATATATACGGCTCCGCCGTATTGGGCTTTATTATTTCTAAAGAAAATGTCGTTTTGCGCTCTATTTCCTATAAAAACAGAAGCATTTTCTATATATAATCCTCCGCCTTTACCGCCGACTAAATAGAAAGGGTCTGCATTATTGTTTTCTACGAGCAAATCGCCGAAATGGACTGAACTTATGGAAACTCCAGAGCCTCTTATATAAAAGAAACCGCCGTTTAAAGGAGCAAAATTATTTCTTGCTTCTACAGCAACAGCGCTTAAATTCAAATCAACGCCGCCTTGCGCAAAAACCGCTCCGCCAAATTCGCTGACAGTATTATTGACAAAAGACATCTTGCTTCTTTTATCAAGAACAGAGCGGAATTGCCCGCCGTCAACATAAATAGCCGCGCCTCTGTCCGCCGTATTATTGGTAAATTCAACAAGGGATGCGCTGAAATCTATATTGCTGTTTTCAATATAAACTGCGCCGCCGTATTGAGCGGTATTTAAGTCAAACATCGCATGCGTATTATCAAAAAAACTCATAACCGAACCCATAGTTGAAGCGCTGATAAGATAAACAGAGCCGCCGCGCAATGCGGTATTTCTGATGAATCTGACTGTCGAATGCAAGAATGATAAATCCGACGGGTCAACAAAAACTGCGCCGCCGTATTGGACAGCCGTATTGCTTGTAAAATCAACAACTGAATCTGAAAAAGACATAATAGACTGACTTAATATAACAGCCGCGCCGCCGTCATTGTCGGCTGTATTGTATCTAAACGAAACATTGGAATGAGAAAAATTCATAGCGTCTTTAGTGGACAATACGACTGCGCCGCCTCTATACGCGATATTTCTTAAAAATAACAAATTTGAATAATTAAATTGCGCTTTATTAAAACCGTCAAAAAATACCGCCGCGCCGCCTTGCCCAAAACTATTTAACGCCGTATTGTCTATAAAATCAATTTGCGAACCGCTGGAATTGATTACAGACTGAGAATAAATGAGACCGTCTCCCGCCGCTATTGCCGCGCCATGGTCCGCCGTATTATATTGGAATAGCGCTTTTGCTCTTACAAATGAAAGGCTTGACCTAATTAAGAAAATAGAGCCTCCTTGCGAAGCGCTATTGCTTGTAAATCTCACATCAGTTCCGCCTATAAAAGACACTCTTGAATTTGTAGAAAATACCGCGCCGCCGCTATTTAGCGCATTATTGAATATAAATAATGCTTTGACGCCGTTAAATGAAACATTGGAACGATAAGCGTATAAAGCGGCTCCATCATTAGAGTTGTTTTCAACAAAAGTCATACTTGAAGAATTAAAAGATATGGTAGAAGCCCCCGCATAAATACCTTTGTCATTTCTTATATAAGTGAAAGTCGAGCCGATAGTTCCAAAAATTCCGGCATTAACAATTCCAAAAGAAGACAAATCAGTAAAATAGTCAATACCGCCCAAATAGACGCTGCCTTGCCCAAAACTATTGATATAACTTCTGTTAAAAGCATAAACTCCGCCGCCGCTAAATCTTGCGGTATTGCCGGAGTATGCGTTGAAATTCAATACAGCCGCATCCAAATGAATATCCCCGCCCATACCTTGCAATGCTTTATTGTTTGTAGATAACAAATCTTGAGTATCTATCACAAAGTTAACGCTTGAACCCATATCTGCATAAACAAAACCGCCCATATAGGCTGTATTAGCATTTATAATTCCGCCGCCTCTTATTGTAACAGAAGAGTTATTTGTGAGATAATAAACTCCGCCTTTAGAGTCCGTATTTGCGATAGCGGTATTTTTAGAATAATCATATCTGTCTGCCGACACTTCTATTTGACGGTTATTTAAGGCTATAAAACCGCCGTTTAAGGCTTTATTTGATTGAACATTTAACAAGGCAATTCCTGAAAAGACTATTTTTGGCTGAGGCGGGTCATTATTTAGCCAAAATATAATGCCGTCGCTATTAGTGGATATATTGGTTTTAAAAGACAAGACGGCTAAATCATAAAAATATATTCTGGCATTTGCATTATTTGCGATATATATAGCCGCTCCCGTGCTTGCTATATTTGAGACAAACTCAACGCTGTTAGCGTTTCTAAAAACCATTGTGGATATTGCATTTAAGAAAACTGCGCCGCCTCTATACGCGGTATTTGCTTCAAAAATAACATTTCCGCCGTCAAATTCCGTTCTGATAGACGATTGACTACGCATATAAATTGCTCCGCCCTCGGGAGCGTTATTTTGCTTGAATTTGATAGTTTCCGCCGCGCTGTTATTTGAGGATAATCTGCCGCCTGCTCCGACAAATACCGCGCCGCCGCTTGACGAGGCTATATTATTGTTAAACTCAGCATTACCTCTGATCGACAATAAAGAGTTATTTGCGGATATAAAAACCGCTCCGCCCCATTTAGCCGTATTTTCATTAAATATAGACAACCCGTTTAAAACAGCCTGAGAAAGTCCGCCGATAAAAACTGCGCCGCCGGAAGTTGCCGAGACATTGTTGTCAAATTTTATTACAGAATTATCGTCTGAAAATAAATATGTTCTATTATCAAGAAATACCGCGCCGCCTTTGTCTATGACGGAATGTTTATAGAAAGACAAAGTGGAATTATATAGCGTCATAGTTGACGCATTGGAATATATTGCGCCGCCGGTTTGCGCTTTGTTTTGATTAAACGACGCTTGAGAATTGATAAATGTCATAGTTGAATTATTATTGGCTATCGCGCCAGCCGAAGACTGAGACTCATTATAATCAAAGAAAGCCTTTACATCGTTAAATGTGAACAGATTTCTAAATTCAGTATCAATCGCGCCGCCCATAGCCGAAGCCATAACTGTATTGCTTGTAAAGTAAGCGCTTTGGCTTATAAAATTGACATTGCTTGCGGAGCTCATAACGGCACCGCCGTTATTTGACGCAGTATTGTTTAAAAATAATATTGACGAATTGTAGGAATCAATACGCGAATCCACTATATACCAAGCCGCGCCGCTATAAGCGCTATTTCTTGTTATATTTATTATTGAATTTGTAAAGGAAATGGCGCTACCGCCGCGACTATACAGCGCGCCGCCAAACGGCGTATAGTTTAAGGTAAAACTCGCTGTTGAACGGTCAAATGATATGTTTGTATTATTATCGGCATAAATAGCGCCGCCCATAAGACTTGCAATATTTGAAGTGAAACTTATTATTGAATTAGTAAAGGCAAAGGTTGCACTGCTATCATTGAAAATCGCGCCGCCAAAACTCCACGCAATGTTTGAACTGAAATTTACTATTGAATTGCTAAAGGCGAAGGTTGCGTTATTATCATTGGAAATCGCGCCGCCCCCGTCCGCGCTATTTGAATTGAAACTTACTATTGAATTGGTAAAAATGAGATTTGCGTTGCCATAATTATTAACCGCGCCACCATCCCTCACCGCGATGTTTGAACTGAAACGAACTATTGAATTGGTAAAGGTGAAGGGTGCGCCGTTATCATTGGAAATCGCGCCGCCAGCAACCGCGCTATTTGAATCAAAACTTATGTTTGAATTGGTAATGGCGAAATTTGCGTTGCCATAATTATCAATCGCGCCGCCCCGATAATTATTCGCGCTATTTGAACTGAAACTTACTATTGAATTGCTAAAGGTGAAGGTTGCGCTGCTATCATTGGAAATCGCGCCGCCATTACTGGCGCTATTTGAATTAAAACGGACGCTTGAATTGGTAAAAGTAAAAGTTGCGTAGTTGTTGCTATTAACAATCGCGCCACCGTTACCGTTCATGCCGCCCCAGTCCGCGCTATTTGAGTTGAAACTCACCGACGAATTTTCAAACGAAACAGCGCTGAACAAAGCGACATTGTTGGAGTTGTAAATCCCGCCGCCAGTACCCGCGCTATTTGAGTT
>JAITTG010000055.1 GCA_031287095.1 Candidatus Parendomicrobium reticulitermitis
CTTTGCCTTTTGGCGTCTTTTGACACAATTTGTCTGCTTAGATAGCGCCGCTATACGCGCGCAGACAAATTCTGCCAAAATACGCTCAAAATGCTTCGCGGAGCGCGTCTCATAATAAACGGGAAAACAACAAAAACAAAACCCCAAAAACCAAATCATCGTACGGCGCGGGTTTGAAACCCGCCCTCTGAACAAACAGTGAACCCAAACGGGAAATGATGCGAATAAACGACGAACGACAAAAAGCAAAATAATTTTATTTTTTCGTCGTAAAAAATTTTATATTCACAAAATTATAAACTGCCGAACCCAAACCGAGTATGGGAAGCAAATACCATAGTTTTTTAAAACCATCTATAAACGCTCCGTCAAAAAATAAGAATGCCGTCCGAAATAATGCGCCGCCAAGATATATGGCGGCGGCATAAAAGAGAAAGAACTTTAAAAAAAACAACGCAAGTCCTGCGAATGCCGCTATATCTATCCTTGATTCTTTGTATTCATACAAACCTCTTTCCACCCAGCGCATAATGTTTGTATTGATTTTTCGTCCTAAAATATCAATCTCTTTGCAAAAATAAGAGAAAGGAACGGACAATAATAATCCAAAAACCGCAGCCTCTTTTATGTGCGGAAAATATATAGCAGTCCAAAGAACGGGTAAAATTGCAATGGTTGAAATGTCGGACGGAAGAGAAGCGCCAAGCGGGACGGAATTTAACCAAATCATCTCAACAATCATTCCTATCCATAATCCAAGCCATATATCGCCCGTCAAATAACCAAAAATCGGAGCGCAAAACATAGGTCTTGAAAACATAAATTGACCGAAAGCGACTGCGTCGCAACTGCATAAAGCGGCAAGTATTGCGGCTATAATTAAATGTTGAGTAATCATATTTTTTTGTATTTAACCGTAGTGTCAAAGGAAAACTCTAAAGACTCCGACGGTTTTAGCGAGGCTTTAAATAATGGAATTAAAGAAGTCCCTTGGAAAATTCTTTCAAAAACACCTTCCGAATAAGCGATTGTTTCTATCGGGACTGAAAACAAATCGCAATTTTTGGAAAATTTTACTTCTATGGAAGCGCCGAGATTTTCGTCAAAACGAGTCCAATAATTTGTATCTTTGGCGTCAAAAATATCTTCGCTTGTTCTGCAAGAGAAAGCAAAAACTTGTTCAGGAGAAAAACATATATCCGCGTTTTGAGACGAAATATTTTTGACTTTATATTCAACAGAGTATCCGTCATTTTTTGGAATTATGATTTTTTTGACGCTAAACCCGCAGTTCTCCGCTTTTCCTTCAGCGCAAAGAATGATTTTAGAGCCTTTGCTTTCAACTTCATATCTGGAATTGATAAAACTGCCTTTTTCTTGGAAATTAGCAAATTCAAAATTTTCTCTTTTTATATCCGCATCAAAGAAATGGTCTAATAGAGAACTCCTTTGATATTTATCATAGACGAGAAATTTTTCAAGTCCAAATTCTCTTGTCTTGATTTTACATGAATTGGACGGGTCTTGAGACTCCGCCAAATCGGACAAAATCAAATTGTTGAGATTATTTTTTAGAATTTCGTGATAAGGCTCGTATCGTCTTGTAAGAGAGTCTGCAAAATTGCGCTTTATTTTAAAAATGTCCCACTCAAAAATAGAGCCGCCCTCTGTCTTGACATAAATGTTTTGATTTTTGCTCTCATATAGATATTCGTCAGACGAATCGCAATTTATATCATTGGGCGTCCATTGATTCAATATAATAATAGATTCATTATAAATTTCCTCCGCTCTTATGAGCATATTATAGACGGCGTTTCTTAAATGAGGAAAATATAAACCGCCGAAAGAGCCGTGCCAATAAGCGCAATTGCATTGAGCCGCATAAAGGCATTCCAACATTTCTTGATGAAAATTCTTTTTGTTTTTCATGCAACTATTTACTTTTTCGCTTATATAGAGCATTTTATTGCGCATATTTCCCGCTTCTTCATATTTGCTCAAAAATCCTCTCCAAAAACCGCCGCGCATAAAAAGCAAGGTTTGAACATCGTCTTTTTCTCTCTCAATAGCCGCCTCAAAAGTTTTTTGAATATCCGGCGGCAATACCCATTTAGACATTTCAAAATAAGAAGCGCAGGGAAGATAGACTTTGCCTGAAGGTTTGGCGGTTTTTAGTATTTCTGAGAATGACGCCGTCTCTATAATGTCGGAATTTTCTTCAATAGCGGTAAAAAATTTATCCAACCATTCGTCTTGATATACCAATTTTTGACTGCCAGCCCACAAACCGAACTTTTCTCCATCGTCGGCAAAAACAATAACGAGGTCTTTATTAGGATTATGTATAGACTTAAAATAATCTATACATTCGTCCACGCCGCAATAAGGAATCAAATAGCGCAATTTCTTGCTAATTGGAAAAACATTGAGCGCAAAACCTTGCTCTTCGGTGGCATAATATCCGTCTAATTTTTCTATATCCATACCGCTTGAAGCGAAATGAGTATCGTCTAAAACAGTGTATTTTATGCCGCTTTGCGCTATAGGTTTGGCAAGACTGGGTTCCCAAACTCTTTCAGCCATCCACATTCCGTCGACGGAATTTATATTGAATTTATTACACAAATAGGAGTTCATCTTTTTTATTTGTCCGATTTTATCTTCGTCTGGTATAGCGGATAATATAGGCTCGTAATATCCGCCTGATAAAATTTCCAAAGAACCTGTATTGATAAGCCGTTTGACTTGTTTAATATATTCAGGGCGCTCTTTTGTGAAATATTCCCAAAGCATACCGCTTGAGTGCATACACCATTTTATTTTGGGATGTTTGGACATAATATCAAGCAAAGGGGCATAAGCCGCTTTATAAGCATTATCAAAAACCCAGCCGAAATTTCCTATCGGCTGATGATTATGAACGCAAAAAATAAATTTGATTTTTCCCATTTTATTTACCCTCGTATTTTTTGATTGCCGCGGCGACATCTATTTTTTCATCTTTAGGAAGAAGCCGCCCTTCAAGCGCAATGCCCATAAGCGAAATTTCTTTTAAATCCGCTATGTCGCCGTCATCGGCGTATATATTGTAAAGGACTTTATTTTTGCCTTCGCTATAACGCATTCCGCCGACATTTATAGAATCAATTTTTAAGCCTTTCTTTAATATAGTCAAAATATCTTTTGGACAAGAGATAAGAAGCATAGCGTTTTTATTTTCAAAATAACCGCTTAAAATTATTTCGGCAAGATTTTCAACTGAGGCGACTTTGAGTTCTATATGTTCTGGAACAGACATACTCATCAGGTTTTGCCACATAATATCTTTTGCCGCGGCGTCCGATGCGACGGCAAGAGCGGAAATATCAGAACCTTGCAGCCAGCCTTGTATTATCTGTCCATGTATAAGCCTGTCGTCTATTCTTACTATGGATATAGCCATAAAAACCTCATTAGATCTCTTGTATAACCGACATATAAAAACAGATGGATAATTTCTGTATTTGTTTTTTATCGTTTGTCATTTACCGTTTGCCTTTTGCGCTTCGCGCGGACGGGCGGCGATATCAGCGATTTAAAAGTTTTTTTAGAATTTTTATGCTTTTGACGCCGTCTGCGCAGACTTTATCCGCTAAATCGGAAGTATTCATTGTCTTGCTATTAAACATCGCCGATAAAACCATGGGAAGATTTACTCCCGCCACAATTTGAGTGTTAAAATTTTGGCAAATGGGAGCGCAGGCATTGCAAGGCGTTCCGCCTATCATATCAACAAGAATCAAAGTCCCGTCTATATCATTTGGAGAATCAAAAAACGCAGACAGATTTTTCTGCATTTGTTCTAAACTGTCATTAGCAGTCATATTGACGGCATGGATATTATCTGCGATGCCCGCTATTGCGGATGCTGAATTTAATAATTCCTGCGCCAGATTGCCGTGAGCCGCTATAATCACTTTGACCATTTTAAACTTCGCTCCTTTTAAGAAATACTAATTAAAACCTGTCAGCGTTTCCTAATTATTGTATTTACCGCCTTTGCAAGTTTATCGCCGTCGTGACGGGCGTATAAATTATCTGAAAAAAGATTGCCTTTAACTATATTTTTAATTTGTATTTTGTCTATCTTGACAGTCTGCGCTCCAGATTTTTTATATCTGCTGAGTAATTTTTTAGGTATAGGCGCGCTATTTGCCAAAACGCAGTCTATAATGCCTTTATAAGAATGTTTTTCTACGGCTTCTATGTGGTCAAAAAGAGTATATCCGTTCGTCTCGCCGGGCTGAGTCATAATATTTGCAATATAGATTTTATAAGCATTAGACGACTTTATAGCGCCGATAACGCCGTCGACTAGAAAATTAACTATAACTGAAGTGTAAAGAGAACCGGGTCCAAAAATGATAATGTCGGATTCTTTTAAAACTTTTAAAACTTTCGGAGCGGCGGGAGGCTCAGAGGGAAAAAGAATAATTTTATTTATTTTTTTATCAGACTTAGACACTCTGCTTTCTCCGACAATTTGCCTTCCGTCTTCAAGTTCCGCTTCTATTACAACATTTGAAAGCGTGACGGGCAAAACCCGTCCTCTTATAGCCAAAACTTGAGCGCAAGACGCAATGGCATTATCAAAACCGCCCGATATTGCAGACATAGCCGTCAAAAAAAGATTTCCGAAAGAATGCCCCGCAAGAGAGCCTTTTTGCGGAAATCTGTATTGAAAAAGTTTTGACATCAAACTCTCTTCTTCTGAAAGAGCGGTTAAACAATTTCTTATATCCCCGGGAGGCAATACGCCGAGTTCATTTCTGATTTTGCCCGAACTCCCTCCATCATCGGACACATTTACTATAGCCGTCAAATTATAGTCAAATTTTTTTAACCCTCTAAGCAGAGTGGAAAGACCCGTTCCGCCGCCGAGAGCCGTTATATTTAATTTTTTCATTATTTGCCGCGTAAAATGTCTCTGTGATTTATACTTACTTTATATTTGTTTGAAATCAGAAATTTTGCAATTTCTTGAGCGCTAAACACCGAACGATGCCTTCCGCCTGTGCAGCCTACGGCTATAGTCAAATAACTTTTACCTGAACTTATATAGCCCGGCAAAGAACTTTCAAGCGCTTTGCAAAAAGAGAAAATAAATTTTTTAAAATTCTTTTGTTTGAGTATATAATCTTTGACCGCTTTGTCTTTGCCCGTCTTAAACTTTAAAGATGCGACATAATTCGGGTTTTCTAAAAATCTAACATCATAGACAATATCGGCGTCAAGCGGAATGCCGTATTTGTATCCAAAAGAAATCACCGATATGATGATTTGCCCTTTATCATTTGACAATCCGATTATTTTAGAAATTGAACTTTTTAATTCTCCGTAAGTCATAGACGAAGTGTCTATTATTTCGTCGGCGTCGGCAAAAAGATTTTTTAACATTTTCCTTTCAAGCGCGATGCTTTGCGGGATGGATTTGCGTAAAGGATGTTTTAATCTTGTCTCGGAATATCTTTTTATGAGAGTTAAATCGTCGCAGTTGAGAAATAAAACTTTATATTTGATTTTATTTTTTTTAAGAACTGTCTTTATGTGTTCAAATTTATCTAAATACTGACCCGCTCTTGAATCTATGCTTGCCGCTATATGTGAATATTGTTTGGGATTTTTGACGCATAGCTTTATGAAATCTTCCATCATAGAAAGAGGCATATTATCAACGCATACAAAACCAAAATCCTCAAAAATTTTAAGGGCTTGGCTTTTTCCAGCGCCTGACATTCCCGACACTATGTAAAAATTAATATTCATTTTTTTCTTCTATTGTCTTCCTGACTCTTGCTTCCAATTCTTTGCCTGTCCAATGTCCTTCCTCTTTAAGCCTTCTATCCAAAGCGGCTGTCTCCACTAAAACGGCAAGATTTCTGCCGGGACCGACGGGAATAGAAACTTGAGGAATATCAATATCTAAAATATCAGCGTAATTTTCTTCGCCGCCTAATCTATCGATTTTTTGAACTTCTGTCGTCCATTCTTCCAATTTGACTATCAATTCTATTTGAGCCTTATCCAAAATACTTCCTATGCCGAAAATCTCGCTTATATTGATTATGCCCAAACCTCTAACTTCTATGAGATGTTTTGTGATGTCAAGGCAGCTGCCCATAAGGATTCTGCCGGAGCGCTTTTTTATATTTACAACATCGTCTGCAATCAACATGTGTCCTCTTTTGACGAGTTCTAAAGCGCATTCGGATTTGCCTATGCCCGACTTGCCCAAAATAAAAACGCCAAGACCATAGACGCTGGCTAAAACTCCGTGCATCTTTATAGTTGGCGCAAGTTTTCCGTCAAGATAATAGATTAAATCTCCTATAAGCGAAGATGAAACAAGTTCCGTTCCAATTAATGGGACTTTGCATTCGTCAAGAACGGATATAAGAGATTTTAAGGGCGAGAGTTTTCTCGTCAATATACAGCATGGAATATCCGTATAAGAAAAAATCTTCTTTAATATCTTAACTTGATTGTCATAATCAAGAGCGGATAAATAAGCATGCTCGCTATTTCCGATGATTTGGGCGCGCTCATGAGGAAAATGGTCAAAGTAACCGCAAAAGGCAAGACCGGGTCTGTTGAGGTCTGAAACTGTGATTTTTCTTTCAATGCCGCGGGCGCCTGCAATAAGTTCAAGTTTTAAATCTTTGCCTTTTTCTTTAAGAAGGGTTGAAACATCTAAACACATCAGCAAACATCCTCTTGTTGTATTATCTTTATTATGTCTTCTACCGATGCGGCGTCTTTGATGGCTTGTCTCAAAAATTTGTCTTTAAAGAGGCGCGATATTCTTGACAGCGCTTTTAAATGCTGACCTGCAACTTCTACGGGACCTACTAAAAGAAAAATAATGTTGACAAGTTCTCCGTCAAGAGAATTAAACTCTATGCCTTTTTTTGAAATTCCTAAGACGCCTGATTGTTCCGAGATTGCGTCCGTCTTTCCGTGAGGTATAGCCACGCCCTGCCCTATGCCTGTTGAGCCGAGTTTTTCTCTTTCAAGGACTACTTCAATAATCTCATCCGATTTTTTTACCTTTCCAGCGCTTTTTAAAATTTCTACCAACTCCACTATCGCCGATTTTTTGTCCGTCGCCTTCAAATCTGCAATGATTGACTCAGGGCTTAATAATTCCATAATTTTCATTTTTCTTCCTCCGCTTTTTATTTTTTATTCTTTTTCATTAGGCTCAAGTAAAACAAGAGAATCGTTGTTATTGTAAATAACATTTATTCTATCGGTGTTTTCATTTAAAAACATATATCCGCCGTAACCCAAAGAGCGCATATTGTCAATGGCTTCTTCTATGCTCATCGGTTTTAAATCAAAACGACGGATTTCAGAGATTTTATCTCTTGAATCTTCCATAATATCGTAGGAGAAAGATTCATAAAGATTTCTTTTTTTATCTCTAATCGCTTTTAGATTTCCTTTTCTGGAATTTTTTGATATTTCTTTTTGTTTTTTGAATTGTTTTTCTAATTTTTCAACTGCAAGGTCTATTGAGGAATACAAATCTGGGGACTGCTCTTTAGCGCGAAAATTTAATTTGCCGTAATGAAAACTTATTTCTGTAATTTGTCTGTTTTTTTCTATGGACAATATCACATGCGCGCGCGCGTCGTCTTCATCGAAGAATTTGGACGGCTTTGACAGCCTCTTATGAACATAGGCGTCAATAGCCGGCGTGAGTTTTAAATGTCTTGCCGTAATGTCTATTTGCATAACATCCTCCTTATCAAATAATTTTGCGGGTCAATCCCGCAGGATACAACATACAAAAATCATAATTTGAAATTGTCTCCCAAATACACTTTTCTGGCTTCATCATTTTCCATCAATTCTTTTGCCCCGCCTTCAAGCAAAATTTTGCCTTCATAAATAATATAGGCTCTATCTATTATCTCAAGAGTTTCTCTAACATTATGGTCTGTGATTAAAATACCAAGCCCCATACTTTTTAAATCTTTGATTACTTTTTGAATATCGTCGACAGTTATAGGGTCTATGCCGACAAAAGGCTCGTCTAAAAGTAAAAATTTCGGATTATTTACCAAAGCCCTCGCAATTTCAAGTCTTCTTTTTTCCCCGCCGGAAAGCGTTCTGCTCAGCTGCGAACGCAATTTTGCCAAACCAAAATCACTTAGAAGTTTTTCCACTTTTTCATCTTGGCTCTGTTTAGATATTTCAAGAGTTTGCGCTATAGCCTTTAAATTATCTTCTACCGTTAAACCTCTAAAAATTGAAGATTCCTGAGGAAGATATCCTATGCCGGCTTTTGCTCTCTTATACATAGGCTCATTTGTTATTTCTTTGCCGTCAAGATATATTTTGCCGCTATGAGGTTTTATCAAACCTACCGTCATATAAAAAGTCGTGGTTTTGCCAGCGCCGTTAGGACCTAAAAGACCGACAATCTCGCCTTCTTTGACATTTATACTTATGCCGTTGACAACCATTCTATATTTGTATTTCTTATACAATTCTTTTGCTTGTAATATCATTCTATTTCTTCTTGTATTTGTATTTCGTCAAGAATAAGAGGTTCTTTGTCTGTTTTAAGAGAGTCGTCTTCTTGCGTTTCTTTTTCCAAGCCGTCTTTTTGAGCCGCCTGCTCCTCGTCTATTTTGATTTTTCCGATTACTCTGCCGCGCATTTTAATTGAGCCTATATTGTCTTTCTTTTCAATTTTCATAGCGTCCGCTGCAAATTTTCCTTTTTTGTCTTCGAAAATAACATCCGCTATCGGTCTTTTTTTATCTTTTTTGACTATAACGCTGTTTCCTTCTCTGTAAAAATAAGCATTGTCGGAATAAATTGTTCCGGAAGTTGTGATGATTTCCACATCAACTAACGCTTTTACATTCTTTTTGTCTCCGTCAAAATAAACTTCTTTTGAATTCATAAGCATAGGCTCTTGGGAATCTTTCATATAATATTTTATGTTTATTAAATCTCCAAAGAGAGCGCCCAACTGCGTGTCGGTTTTATATGTCGCATAATCTCCAAAAGCTTCAAGAGGCTCGCCCTCTTCGTTTTTCATATAAATTTTAACCAAACCTTTTGCAGAAATCAAAGAACTTGTTTTATTGTATGTCATTGTTTTAGACAACATCGTATTATCTTCGCTGACGGCTTTTGAATTTCCTTCTGAAATAATCACTTCGCCCTTTTTTTGTATATTTAATATATCGCCGGTTATTATCACTTTTTTGGACTCTGCGGCAAAAATAGACGCGGCAAAAGAAATAAGAAACAAAACGCTAATTATTCCTTTCAAGGATAACTCTTTGCCTTCTGATGATGATATTTTCAAGTTTCGTATCCGCTTCAAATGAATCTCCATAAACAGTTTCCTGCGCTCTTGTTATTTTTACAGGCTCGGCGCTTGAAATCATTTGTTTTTTAGCATTGTATTTCATATTGGTTGTTTGCAATCGTTCATTTTTAGCCGTAGTAATCGCGCATTTGCCTATACCCTCGACATCATAAGTGGAAAGATTGATTTTTGCGCTTTCGCTGACGAACAAAGACGCGTATTTTCCGTCTTCATAAAACTTTACCCTTGGAAGTTTTAAAACCGCTATTTCGTTTTTCTCATCTATTGCCGCCGATTCTGATTCTAAAATCATTTTCAATTTGCCGTTTTCAGTTTCTGTGATTGTAATTTTTTCAACGGCTTGCTCTGACATAGGAGGAGTTTCTTCTATACGCGACCGCTCCTTTCGGCAGCCGACAAAAAACAAAACAAAAATTAAAGATATTAAATAAAACTTTTTCATTGTTGCCTTTAAAGAATCGCGCTAAACTTTTCTGCCGCATGCGAGATTTGAGTTTGTCATTTTTAAAGAGGTTTTTGAGTTTTCCATCTCTCGTGAAACCATACCCATTGATCGGGATATTGTCTGATATGTTCCTCTAAAACGAGAGACGCTTTTTGAGTTAAATTTATCACATCTTTGTCAAAATTTCCCGACGGTTCAATAACAATAGGTCCTGTGATAATAGTATTGTGGGCGTATTTGCCGACTCTTTTGTCTATTCCCGCCAAAACATCCGTCCCTCTTTTTAACGCCAAAGACGCAAGTCCCGAAGGAGTCCAAGCCGGTTTTCCAAAGAAATCAACAAAAACGCTTGGAACATTTGTATCTTGGTCTATCAACATAGCTATTATTTCGCCGTTTTTTAAGGCTTTTAATAATTTTCTCGCCGTATCTGGAGAATCTTTTAAAATCACTTTTACATTTTTGCTGAGCCTATAATTGACAAGCATATTGTTTAACCCGTCAATATAAATCTTTTTTGCCACCACATTGACCGGAACTCCAAGCCTTGCCACAGCGGCAGCCGTGATTTCCCAATTGCCGGCATGAGCGCTTACTATTAAAACGCCTTTGCCTTTTTTGAGGCTTTCTTTTATCAGATGAGAGTTTTCCACAGAAGAAATTTTGTCAAAAAAAGCTCCTTTTAATTTTGGAAAATTTGCAAGTTCAAAGAAGTTTTTTGCCTCATTGACGAAAATATTCCTAGTAATTTTCTCTATTTCTTGAGCGCTTTTATCAGGAAAACAACTTTTTAACTGCCTCTTAGCAATATCGGAGGAATCTCTTGTGACAAAATAAGCAATCCAGCCTATAAATTTTGAGCCGTAATGAACAATAAGTTTATACGGTATTAAAAGAACTAATTTTGAAAAAAACAAAGCGCCGACATAATAGACTCGTCTGCGAAAATATCTCATAAAATCTTGTATGTCTCTCTTTATTATCTTCAAATCTTTCATTTTTATTTGATATCCTTATTGACATCAAAGGCGGGAACAAAAGGAGGCGTTTCTTTTTTTGAGTCCAACCAAGGAGTAATGGCTTTTGGGACATCTATCATATAAGGTCTTAAAATAAAATTTCCAAGAAAAAAAATTATTATCAAAGCAGCCAAAACTATGCCGCCTGCAATACCAAACCATTTGAATGTCGGTTGCCAAGCTTTGATATCGCCTGCAACAACCGCCGGCTCTTGAATATCGTTTGGAAAATTCTGATTGATTTTCCCATTGTTTTTAATTTCTGTTTTCATTTTTTTACCGCCTTATCTATTTTTTTTGTTATTTTTAATATCTGTTCAAATTGTTTTAAATTGACGCTATTTGCTCCGTCTGAAAGAGCCTTGTCTGGATTTTCGTGAACTTCCAAAAATAAAGCGGCTATTCCCACAGCCGCAGCCGCTTTTGAAAGAGGCAAAACAAATTCTCTGTTCCCTGAACTTTTACTGCCGGCTCCGCCCGGAAGTTGGACGCTGTGAGTAGCGTCAAAAATCACAGGATAGCCGCTTTGTTTCATTATTTCTAAACTTCTAAAATCAACCACCAAATTATGATAACCGAATGCCGCGCCTCTTTCCGTAAGCATTATATCTTTATTTCCAAATTTTTCTATCTTTTTTATTACATTAGACATATCATCGGGAGATAAGAACTGCCCTTTTTTAACATTTATGGGAATTTTTGTCATTGCGCAGGCTTTGAGTAAATCAGTTTGGCGGGACAAAAAAGCGGGAACTTGAATAATATCCGCTACTTTAGCCGCCTTATAAGCTTGCTCTTCTGTATGAATGTCTGTCAAAATGGGAAGTTTTAAATCGGATTTAACTTGAGCGAGAATACTAAGACCTTCTTCCACACCGGGCCCTCTATAAGAATTTATTGATGAGCGATTAGCCTTATCATAAGAGGCTTTAAAAATAAAAGGAATTGCGCATCTCGCGGCAATTCCTTTTATTTTTGAGGCAAGTTCTAAACAATGTTTTCTGTTTTCAATAACGCATGGACCCACTATAACTACAAACGGGAGACGATTGGATATCTTGATTTTACCGATTTGTATTGTTTTCATTATCCTTGGACATTCCTTTATAAAACTGATTTATTTTTCTATGTATTTTTGGTTTTCTTTAAAGAAAGCGATTTTATAAAACTATTCCATTAGTGTCAATTTTAATAACAAAGGCTTCTCGCAAGTTGCGCAAATGGGGATAACGACAAAGGCACAACCGCGCAAGTAACGCAAACAGCAAGCAAAGACAACGGCAATAGCAACAGCGTTAATCTTGTCGTTTTGCGTTACTCGCATTTATGAAACTCGCGAAACTTGCGAGAAAGCCGTTGCTGTTATTTTGTTTTCGGCGTCATTTTTAAATGATTTGACAGGTTTAACGACTTTCTTGCAAGGAACAGCACTCCGCGCACTATCCCTCTGTTTTTATGTGTTGATCGCGCAAGAGGTCTATTTTTGTATTTATTTTTGCCGTCTTTTTCTGGTTTTAGACGCGCGTGTAGCGCATATCTACGCCTTGTATTTCTCTATGACGCAAGATTGTTAGGATTTTTTAATTCGTTATTCTGCGCGAAGTCGCAGAATTTATAGAATGCCGTTCTTCAAGCCTTTGTTGTAGTTGTTAAAGGTAAGGAATTCCAGATAGAGAGGCTTGAAAATAATAGAGTTGGATGGATGTCGGAAATGTTGGAGAAAAGAAATGACTAAGGTTGTGGGTCAAGCCCGCAATTGAGGCTTTGCTTAACAGCACATTTAGTATGTATAGAGAGTTTATTTCATTTTGGTCAGATTATTTTTGTTGCTTTTTAAATAATTCCGATTTCTGAGAGTTTTTGGACTATGGAGGCGGCTACTTGTTGGGGGTCGCCGGAAAATTTTTCCCCGCCTGCTCTTTGAGGAGGCGTGAAAATCTTCATCACTTGTGTAGGCGACCCGTTTAAGCCGATTTTTTGAATGTCTGCGCCGATATTTGAGGCATCAAGTGTTTTAATGACCGCTTTTTTTGCAGCCATTTTACCCTTTAAAGAGGCTATCCTTGGAGTGTTGATTTCTTTTACTACGGTAAAAAGAACTGGGAATTTGGTTTCTATCACATCATAACCATCTTCCATAAGCCTTTGAACTTTTGCCGATTTATCGTTTATATCTTCAATTTTTTTAATATACGCTACATGCGAAATTCCCAATTGCTCCGCTATGGCAGGACCTACTTGAGCAGTGTCGCCGTCTGTCGCCTGCTTTCCACAAAAAATCACATCATAAGCGCCTATTTGCTTGATTGCGCAAGATAAAGCATAAGAGGTTGCAAGCGTGTCTGCTCCGCCGAACGCTCTATCGCTTACCAAAATGCCTTCGTCTGCGCCTCTTGATATTGCTTCTCTTAACGCTGAATCAGCTTGAGGGGGTCCCATTGTGATTGCTGTGACTTTTCCGCCTAATTTTTCTTTTAGTTTGACTGCTTCTTCTACGGCAAATTCGTCAAAAGGATTGATTATTGACTCCACTCCTTCTCTTTTTAGTCTGCCTGTTTCTTTATCTATTTGGACATCCGTTGTGTTTGGGACTTGTTTAATACATACAATTATATTCATTTGAACCTTCCTTATTTTGCGCGGGCGGAGGGGAAACCTGCGCATATATGAAATGGGATTGTTGACTACTACATTAAACACTTTTAGGACTTGGTTTTAATGTTATGGGCAGACACATGGGTCTGACCCCTACAATGTGACTCTGTATAGTCTGCGACAATACGGAATTATTAAAAACATTTTTGGTTTTGCCGTCTTTTCTGCCATTAGTCTAACGGAGTTGAAATCTGCCTTTACGAGTTTTTTGCCGCTGACTCTTTTATTAAGTTAAGAGCGATTTCGTTTTTTTGTATTTGACTTGTGCCTTCATAAAGAGTTGTGATTTTTGCGTCTCTCATCATTTTTTCTACGGGATATTCCCTTGAATATCCATATCCGCCCAAAATCTGAACGGCGTCAGTAGTAACTTTCATCGCGGTTTCTGAACAAAAAAGTTTCGCCATAGCCGACTCTTTGCTTGTGCGTTTACTCGTTTTCGCATCTATAGCCCTCGCTACTGAATAAAGCAGCGCTCTCGCCGCTTCAACTTGCGTAGCCATATCCGCAAGCATGTGCTGTATGCCCTGGAAAGACGCTATAGGCTGACCAAATTGAACTCTTTTTCTTGCATAATCAACAGCCTCGTCAAGCGCGCCCGCCGCTATGCCCAAAGCCTGAGCCGCAACGCCCGGGCGTGAATTGTCCAAAGTGGCTTGCGCTACCATTAAACCATGCCCTTCTTTGCTGAGTAATTGGTCTTTGTGTATTTTACAATTATTAAAAATCAATTCCCTTGTAGCGGACGCCCTTATGCCCATTTTCTTTTCTTTTTTTCCGAATTCAAAACCCGGAGTCCCTTTTTCAACTATGAAACAAGAAATGCCCCTTGCTCCTCTTGAAGGATTAGTTTTTGCAAAAATAGTATATGTTTGCGCTTCTCCGCCGTTTGTTATAAAGCATTTTGTTCCATTTAAAATGTAATAGTCGCCGTCTTTTACCGCTGTAGTAGCCATTCCTGTGGCATCTGAACCTGCCGACGCTTCTGTTAGACCAAAAGCCGCAAGGTTTGTTCCGTCCGCTATAGATGGAAGATATTTTTTCTTTTGTTCGTCATTTCCCGATATGAGTATAGGTAAAGTTCCAAGCGCAGTAGCGGCAAGGCATAAAGCGGCGCCGCCGTCAACTTTGCAGAGTTCTTCAACAACTAAAACCAAACCCATTATCCCTTTGCCAAAACCCCCGTATTCTTCAGGTATATAACAACCGCATAATCCCGCTTGAGCGAATTCCTTTTGAATATCCCAAGGGAATTCTTCTTTTTCATCGTATTCTTCTCTGACAGGCTTCATTTTTGTTATGGCGACTTCTTTTGCAGTCTCAACCATCATTTTTTCTTCTTCAGATAAAAAATAATCCATTTTTTGCTCCTTTATGTTCTATATTATATGGTGGGCGAGGCTTGAAATCCGCACCGTACGGCTTTTATATTTTTTCATTCGTTTGTCTTTGTCGTTCGTCGTTTATTCGTATCATTTCCCATTTGGGTTCATTATTCGTCCAAGCGGGCGGGTTGAAAACCCACACCGTACGAATTTCTTTCGTTCGTTTTTGCCGCTCGTCGTCTATTCCTATCATTTCTCGTTTGGGATCATTGTTCGTCTATCGGGCGGGTTTCAAACCCGCACCCTACCAATTTTGGGATTTTTGTTTTTGGTTTTTTTATATTTGTCGTTTTTCTATTTTTGTTGTTTTTTCCCTTTATGTATGAGACGCACTCCGCAAAGCATTTTGAGCGTATTTTGGCAGAATTTGTCTGTGCGCGTATAGCAGCGCTATCCAAACAGACAAATTGTGTCAAAAGACGCCAAAAGGCAAAGCGACCATCCCGTCGCACTTAACTTATAGCCAGCCGTGTGTATCGCGGCTTCGCCGCACCTATTGCCGTTCGTTCAGCAGGCGGGATTCAACACCCATCCATAAGTTTCATATTTCTTATGTTTTTGAGCGCTTGGCAGGCGGCTATTTGCTCTGCGTCTTTTTTGGTATGCGCCACGCCTTTGCCCAAGATATTGTCTTTTAAACGGACTATTACTTCAAAACTCTTATTGTGTTGAGGTCCATATTCTCTTTGTAATTTATATATCGGCAGGACTTTAAACTGCGCCTGAATGATTTCTTGTAATACGCTTTTATAATCTTCTTCTTTGACTGGTCTGCTGTCTAAAAATTTTAAAACAAGTTTTTTTGCGCTCTCAAAACCGCCGTCCATAAAAACCGCTCCAAGCAAAGCCTCAAAAGCATCGCATAATAAATTGTCCCCGTCTCTTATACTTTTTTGGCGGTTTTCATTACTACCCAAGAAAACAAACGAACCCAAATCAATAGAACGAGCCCAAAAACTGACATTGTGAGCGGACACTATTTGAGATTTCAATTTTGAGAGTTTGCCTTCCGTTTCATTTGGAAATCTCTCGAATAATATTTGAGAAATTATAAGAGAAAGAACGCTGTCGCCGAGAAATTCTAATCTTTCATTATGCTCAATATTTATTCTTTCTTTGGCATAAGATTTGTGCGTCAAAGCCTTATTTAAAAAATCAAGGTTATTGAATTTATATTCAATAACCTCTTGAATTTGTCCTATATTTTTATTTGACATATCTCTTGACTACTATTGTGCTATTATGCCCGCCAAATCCAAGCGAATTTGAAATGGCGCAATTGATTTGCTGTTGGCGCGCTATATTAGGAACATAATCTAAATCACAGTCTGGGTCGGGAACTTCATAATTGATAGTCGGAGGGATAAAACCGTCGCGCATTGAAAGAAGAATAGCAATAAGTTCCACACCCGCCGCCCCGCCTAATAGATGACCAGTCATAGATTTTGTAGAAGAAACCGGAATTTTATAGGCTTTATCTCCAAAAACTTTTTTGATTGCGAATGTTTCTATTTTATCATTCATCGCCGTAGAAGTTCCGTGCGCATTTATATAGTCAACTTCATCTTTTGAAATGCCCGCGCTTTTTATAGCCGCTTCCATTGCAAGAATTGCCGCTTTGCCTTCCGGGTCTGGAGCTGTGACATGATAGGCATCGTCTGATGCTCCAAAACCTACAAGTTCGCCGTATATAAACGCCCCTCTTGCTTGCGCATGCTCTAAAGTTTCAAGAACAACTATTCCCGCGCCTTCACCCATAACAAAACCGTCGCGGGTTTTATCAAAAGGTCTTGAAGCCGTTTGAGGGGTATCATTTCTTTGCGAAAGCGCCTTCATAGAACAAAAACCAGCAAGACCCAAAGGGGTAATTACGCTCTCTGAACCTCCGGAAACCATAATGTCCGCCTCGCCTGCTTTTAAAATTTTCATAGCGTCGCCCAGAGCGTGATTTGAAGATGAACAAGCGCTTGTCGTTGTATAGTTGGGTCCGTTAAAACCGTATTTTATGGCGATTTCACCCGGTAACATATTGGCTATGAGCATAGGAATAAGAAAAGGGCTGACTTTTTTAGGTCCTCTGTCCAAGAGGGTCTGCTCTTCTTCTTCTATCACTCCCAAACCGCCCATACCTGTGCCTGTGACTACGCCGATTCTTGACAAATCCTCTTTTGCAAGGTCAAGTTTAGAATCTTCAATAGCCATAAAAGCGGCGCTGCAGCCGAGCTGGGAAAATCTCGCCATTTTCTTAATTTTCTTTTTTTCAATGTGAGGCTCGGGATTGTAATCTTTTATTACTCCGCCGATTTTTGTTGAAAAATCAGCGGTATCAAAATGCTCAATCAAAGAAATACCGGATTTGCCATTTTTTAAATTTCTGACAAAATCCTCTTTAGTCGAGCCTATTGGACTTACAATCCCTATGCCTGTGACGACTATTCTCTTTTCCATTTGAATACCTTAAAAGTAAACATTTATTATTTTGAAGAATGCGCATTGATATATTCAATAGCGCTTGCTACAGTTTGAATCTTTTCCGCTTCTTCGTCAGGAATTTCCAACCCGAACTCTTCTTCAAAAGCCATAACCAATTCAACCGTATCCAAAGAATCCGCGCCTAAATCATTTACGAAAGAGGCTGTGGGAACTACTTCAGCTGGGTCAACCCCTAATTGCTCTACGATAATTTCCTTAACTCTGTTCTCTGTATCTGCCATTTGTGCATCCTCCTTGTTTTATTTCTCTTTTTGAGGCGTTTACCGCCCGATTTTTATTTTGCTACTTCTACATTAAGTAGGGGCGGGTTTGAAACCTGCCACTACAGGTTTTGTTTTTGCCGTCTTTTCTTTTTCCTATTTTCTATATGTCATTCTACATATACATCCCGCCATTTACGGCGATCACATGTCCTGTTATATACGAAGAATCTTCACTTGCCAAAAATAAAGCCGCTTTCGCCACATCGCTCGCTTCGCCGAGCCTTGAAAGCGGTATCATTTGCGCCATTGCCTGCTTTGCTTCATCACTTAAAGCGTCTGTCATCGCTGTGCGTATAAAACCCGGAGCTATGGCATTTACTAATATATTTCTTGAAGCGAATTCCCTTGCGCAAGTCTTGGTGATTGCTATTACTCCGCCTTTTGTAGCGGAATAATTGATTTGACCCGCATTGCCCATCTGCCCTACTACCGACGCTATATTTATTATTCTTCCTTCTCTTTGTTTTAACATTGATTTGCTTATCGCTTTAATACAATTGAAAACGCCTTTTAAATTTACCGCTATTACAGCGTCCCATTCGGCTTCCGTCATTCTCAAAACAAGATTGTCTTTGGTAATTCCTGCGTTGTTGACAAGTATATCTATTTTAGAAAATTTGTCAAGCGACATTTTTATAAGATTATTGCAATCATCTAATTTGACCACATTAGAACTTATAGCAAGAGTTTGAACGCCGTATTTTGCGCTTATTTCGTCTGCGGTTTTCTGAGATAATTCCAAATTGATGTCTGAAATCACTATATTTGCGCCTTCGCTTGCGAAAGTTTCCGCTATTGACCGTCCTATGCCTTGCGCCGAACCTGTTATTACTGCAACCTTATCTTTTAGCCTCATTTTTTCCCCCTTTGTTTATTGCAATTCTTGTAATGTTTTTTCCAAACTTGCGCTATCTTCGATATTTAGCGCTTTTTTGTTTCTGTCTATCCTCCTTAAAAGTCCAGATAAAACTTTGCCAGGACCGATTTCTATAAATTTGTCATAACCTGCTTTTATTATATTGTTTATGCTTTCATCCCAAAGGACGGCATTGTTTATTTGTTTGACTAACTTTTCTTTGACTATATCCTTATTATTGCTCAGAACAGCGTCGCAATTGGAATAAATAGGGAATTTTGGAGCGCTAAAATCATATTTTACGAGTTCTTTTTCCATACTATCCGCCGCAGATTTCATTAAAGATGAATGGAAAGCGCCTGAAACATTTAATATTACGCACTTCACCGTGCCTGCCGCATTGGCAAGTTCTATTGCTTTTTGCAAAGCATCTGCCTTTCCCGCTATAACAATTTGTCCCGGAGAATTAAAATTTACAGGCTGGCAAACGCCTAAATCTGACGCTTTTTGGCAAATATCAATCAAAACTGTTTTGTCTAAACCTAAAATTGCCGCCATAGATCCGGGATTTGCTTCGGAAGCATCTTGTAAAAATCCGCCTCTTGCTTTGACCATTTCAATACCATCTTTGAAAGTAAAAAATCCAGCGGCGCACAATGCGCTATACTCGCCCAAAGAATGTCCCGCCGAAACAAAATCATGCTTAGAGATGTCAATTTTCTCCTTAAAAACCTCAAAAGCGGCAATACTTATAGCAAAAATTGCAGGTTGAGTATATTTTGTGAGTTTGAGAGTTTCTTCTGGTCCTTCAAAAATAACTTTTTTAAGTTCATCGCCCGCCAAATCTATAATTTCTTTAGCTTTGGGATATTTATCGTATAAATCTTTTCCCATCCCAATAGATTGCGACCCTTGTCCCGGAAACATTAAGCAAATTTTCATTGTATTATCTCCATTTTTTTTATTAGACGCGCAATTAGCGCGTCTTTGCGAATATTTTGTCTTCCGTCTTTTCTCTTTTTTATCTGCTATTTGCATCTGACTTTAAACTTATATCGCCGTTTGCATTGATTTGACTGCCTATTGATAATATGTCCCCCGTTGCCCTTATGTTTAATCCATCTGCGCTCGCTAATTCATTGACCACCGCCGTTTTTGTGTTCGTGGAGTTCTCATCGCTTGTCTTTTCATATGACGCGGATATCGATATCCCTTTTAAACTTATGTCTATGTCAAGATTCATCGGGTTTATCATCTCAAATAATCCGCCGTATTTCTCGTGATAACTATA
>JAITTG010000012.1 GCA_031287095.1 Candidatus Parendomicrobium reticulitermitis
TGAAGCACGGCATAAAAGACAGAGGCGAGGGAGCGACTTTTGAGGAAATAGCGAACAAATTAAATATAAGCCGCCAAAGAGCGCACGAAGTGTATAAGAGAGCAATAAACAAATTGCAAAGACTTATTGACGATGACGAGGTGTTTTATAGCGCGAAAGAGAGAAGGAATAATAGAACGCAAAAAGAAATAAATGAAGTAAGACAAAAGTATGAGGGAACGGACAAATGGTTGAAATCCCCTAATAGCAAGCCTACTAATTTGACAGAGGAACAATGGCTAACGGTAAGAACTCCTGCGTTTAAAAAGTGGTTTGGAGATTGGGAGTTGGCGGCGGAGTTGACATTGCCAACCGATATAAAGACAAGACAGGACGCTCAAAATAAAATAAAGAAATTTATAAATACAGATATTACAAACAAAGAAACAAATATAACAGCAAAAATCAGCACTAATCAGTTAGGTAAATTATTGAGTGAAGTTGCAATAAATAAAAGTCTTGAAAATGGATTTACAAGAGAGGAACATTTATCGGCGGCAAGTATTGTAGATAAACTTTTTGAAAATGCGGTTTTATTAAATAGTCGTCCAGATAGGAACAATGATGTTAATATAAAATCTATCAAAGAATTTGCCGCTCCAATTATAACTAACAACGGGACTAACTTTGCATATATGACTTTAAAGGAAAGCATAGAACACGGACACAGAATATATACTATTGAATTACAGGAAATAAAAAAGCCCCAGAGCATAGTGGGCACACCGCATAGCAGCAATGCTCGCCTCTGGAGCAACAGCATTATAAAACAACTACAAGAAAAAATCAATGCCTCAAAAGTCGTTGATGAAAACAACGAGCCTTTGGTCGTGTATCACGGGGCAAGGTCAACAAAAAAATTTAGCGTATTCCACAAAGGAAGCGCATTTTTTACGGACAATTATGAGACAGCAGAAGTATTTAAATCCGAATATGCTTATAAGGTTAAAATAAACGGACAAGAATTTGATATTGACTTACAAACAGCGCAAGATATTAAAAATGCGATTGACCCTTATGAAGATATGGAATGGATTGTAGGGTGGAATATTGCCGATAGTGAGATTACTGATGAACAAAGAGCAAATCTATTTGAGAGATTAGATGAGTTTTTTAAGGACAGAGGCTTTGACCCAAACGACATAACAGAATTTAAAGTGAACAAATCTGACAATGATATATTTAAAGTATTTCTAAACATCAGAAATCCAAAAATAGTTGATTATGGCGGTAGAAATTGGGGCGATACATATAAGAATGATAAAGGAGAATTAGTTGATGTAATTATTGAAAATGATTTTGACAGCAATAATGACGGACTTATTGCAAAGAATTTAAGAGAGGGCGGACTTGTTGCTGAAACCTTATCGGGTGAGGAAATGCCCATACAAACCACTTATGTTGTCTTTGACCCCTCGCAAATCAAGTCCGTCAACAATCGCGGGACTTTTGACAAAAACAATCCTGATATTTATTATAGCCCTGCTGACCGCAATTCCTCTATAACGAGTAGCCTGCCGCAATCCCCCAAAGAAATCAACCCCGCGCAAACAGAAAATCAGCAAGACTTCAAACTAACCCAACAAATAATAGACCTAATCCACAAACACGCGCCAAAATCCAAAATAGCGGAAACAAGATATTTCCCCAAGAAAAACATTTTAGGAATGTATGACGCAAAAACTGCAAACATAATGACAAGGGCGTTAAACAATATGTCCGTTGCTATACATGAGACCGTCCACGCAATTGACGACGCGGACAATTATATTGACAGCAAACTTGACGGCAAAGACTGGAGCGCATACATAAGAGAATTAAGAGAGATATATTTAGCAGAATATTCTATTGCAAAACCTTTAGGCGATAAGCCTGTGAAAGTAGAGGCAGAGGAAGGATTAGCAATGCTTTTGCAAAGGGCATTAGGGGACGAAGCGGAAACCATAAAGAAATACGGCGCGGCTTATGAAAAGACTATGCAAAATCCTAAATTTAAAAGTTTTATGAAAGACGCAAGGGATATATTAAAGCAGTATCAATCTTTAGACCCGTTAGCAAAAATCGGAGCCAGAATTGTAGCGCAAAAGAAAGAAATAAACGCAGGCGCGCCATTTTTATCTTTAAAAGAAAAATTTGTATATCAAGCAATAAATAGGTGGATTTGGGCTGAAAAGTTAGACGCTATCGCAGGGGCAACAGGGGACAATAGCGTCAATAATTGGCTAAATCTAAATTCTAATATCCCAAACTTAATAGCGACGAATATAGAGGGCAAAGGGAAAGGCTTTTGGGGTTTTGACAGAGAAACGGACGAATTGGGGAAAGTTCTTGATTTTAACTACACAGATATAGACAACATGATAAAAGGGCGGGAATTGTCTTTTGATAGTTTTCTTGCGGCTCGCAGAGATAACGAGCAAAGAATATCGCTTAAAGAACTTCAACAAAAGACGCGCTCTACCGGCGAACTTCTTATTGATATATTCAAGAAAGCGGGAGTTAACGAAAATGAACTGACCGATATTATAAACAATGACAAATCAAAAAGGAATGCCGCAATAGCGAAAGCGTCGCGGTTAGTGAAAGGAGCGGACTTAAACACATTAAAGGAAATCAGAGAAAAATTACAAAAATACAACAATTCTTTAAGAGACACTGAAAGGCTTGCAAATATAATTGATAACAATAATTTTCAAGATACCGACATTACATACGCGCAAAATTATGATGAGTTTATAAAGCGGTTTATTGAAAACAATGGGTTTTTCTGATATAATCCGCATCATTCAAAGAGCAAAATTAAGACTTAGACTAAATTGATTATCGGCTGATTAGCCTTTAAAGAGCCTTTAAAGGTTGGTCAGCCGATAATTTAGATTAGTGTTATAGTATAAAAACACACATAGTTGGATTGCTAAATAGTCCCTTTTATATTGGGTTTTGGGTTTGAAAACTATGGAGGCTGCCGAAGGCAGATTCTGTTGAAAATACAGAAAAAAACTAAAAAGGAGCAGTAAATGGCAAACATCACAATGAAGGCTTTGCTGGAAGCCGGCGTCCATTTTGGACACCAAACCAGAAGATGGAATCCAAAAATGGCTAAATATATTTTTGGCACAAGAAGCAAAATCCACATCATCGATCTGCAAAAAACCCTCAAAGAACTCAAAAAAAATTACAATGTCATCAGAGATTTTGTTCAAGAAGGCAAAGAAATCATTTTTGTAGGAACAAAAAATCAAGCTCAGCTTCCTATCAAAGAGGAGGCTTTGCGCTGCGGAGCGTTTTTTGTGTGCGAAAGATGGTTGGGCGGAACTCTTACCAATTTTGATACTCTAAAAAAGTCTATTGGAAGATACAGAGAAATCAAAAAGATGAAAGAAGATGGAGTGTTGGACATTCTTTCCAAAAAAGAGCAATCAAGGATAGAAAAAGAGCGCGCAAAACTTGAGAAATCTTTGGAAGGTCTTGAAAAGATGGATAATTTGCCGGGTCTTATGTTTGTGATAGACCCGCATGAAGAGGCGACAGCCGTAGCGGAAGCAAGAAAGTTGGGTATTCCAATAGTCGCAGTTTGCGATACTAATTGCGACCCCGATTTGATTGATTATCCTATACCCGGAAATGACGATGCAATAAGGGCGGTAAAACTTTTCTGCTCTATAGCCGCAGACGCTGTTTTGGACGGCAAAGGTCTTGTATCTAAACAAGACGAGGATAGCGAAGATGATGATTTAGATAAAATAACCGCCGTCGAGCCTGCTATAGACGCAGTTTTGAAAGAAAAAGAAGAGATTTTAAAGGACTAAACTAAATAAGGAGATCGCATATATGTCAATGGAATTAATTACAAAATTGAGAGAAATGACAAGCGCAGGAATTTCTGATTGTAAAAAGGCTTTGGACGCGTCTAAAAATGATATAGATAAGGCTGTCCAATGGCTTAGAGAAAAAGGGATGGCGTCAGCCGTCAAAAGAGCGGGCAGAAGCGCCAAACAGGGTTTAGTTCATTCCTATATACATGGAAATGGAACTTTGGGCGTTTTGGTAGAAGTAAATTGCGAGACCGATTTTGTTGCAAAAACTGAGGCTTTTCAAACTCTTGTAAAAGAAATTGCTATGCAAATAGCGGCTGTTTCTCCTCTTTTTATCACTCGCGACCAAGTGACAGAAGCCGTCCTTAAAGCCGAAAAAGAGATTTATAAGGCTCAACTCAAAGAGGAAGGAAAACCTGAAAAGGTTTGGGACAAAATAATAGAAGGAAAGATTGAAAAATTTTATAGTCAAATTTGCCTATATGACCAAATCTATATGAGAGATACCGCAGGCAAACAGACTGTAAAGAATTTGATAGACGAGGCTATAGGCAAAATCGGCGAAAATATCGTCGTCAAGAAATTTGCGAGATTTAAACTCGGAGAGGAATAATGTTTAAAAGAGTCCTATTAAAACTTTCTGGAGAAACTCTTTCGTCAAAAGATAATTCTATTGATTCCAATAGTTTGAATGCCGTAGCGGCTGAAATTAAAGAAGCGCTTGCTCAAAATCCCGTTGAACTTGCAATAGTAATAGGCGGCGGCAATATCTGGCGCGGCGGGCAAAAAGATATGGACAGAGTAAGCGCCGATAAAATCGGTATGCTTGCAACTCTTATGAATGCTCTTGCTCTTAAAAATGCTTTAAATGCAGCGGGCTTAAAGGTTCAAGTTTTTGCATCCAAGGGTTTGAGCGCTTTTGCAAAAGATTTTGATAATGAAGAAGTCATAGACTCTTTGAAAAAAGGAAATATAGCGGTTTTTGCAGGCGGCACAGGCAGTCCTTTTTTTACGACTGATACGGGCGCATCTTTGAGAGCGTCGGAAATTAAAGCCGATATTATATTGAAAGCTACTCAAGTGGACGGAGTTTATAGCGCAGACCCCAAAAAAGATTCCAATGCAGTCAAATTTGACAATCTCACATTCGCAGAGGCTATAGAGAAAGGTTTGCAAATAATGGACTCGGCGGCTTTTGCAATGTGCAGACAATCGGATATTTCAGTATGCGTCTTTAATTTTCACAAACAAGGCAATTTAAAAAAAGTTTTAAATGGCGAGAAAGCAGGCACTCTAATATCAAAATAAGATTTTCTAAAAAGTTGTCATTTTGCGCGAAGCTGCAGAACTTATCAAATGTCATTTAACAAATATAGAAACGGAGGAAAAATGAGTTTAAAAGAAGATTTTCAAGCAAGACAAGAAGCAATGAATAAGACTATAGACAAATTGAAACAAGAACTTTCTTCAATAAGAACGGGCAGAGCAAATACCGCCGTCATAGAGGGGATAAAAGTTGAAAGTTACGGCTCTTTGATGCCTATAAATCAACTTGCGGGCATAAGTATTCCTGATGCAAAAACCATAGAAATTAAGCCTTGGGACATTTCGCTGCTTGGAGATATAGAGAAAGCGATAATGAAAGCGGATATTGGTATGACTCCTATAAATGACGGTAAAGTCATCAGAATATCCGTTCCCTCTCTCACTGAAGAAAGAAGAAAGGAAATAGCAAAATCCATAGGCAAAATGGCTGAGGATTATAAAGTGGCTATAAGAAATGAGAGAAGAAATTTGGTGGATGCGGTTAAAAAGGCGGAAAAAGATAAAGAGATTACGGAAGACGACAGAAAAAAACAAGAAGTTTCCGCTCAAAAAATTACCGACGATTTCGTAAAGAAAATAGACGACTGCATATCTCAAAAAGAAAAAGAGATTATGCAAATATAAAAAGGGAGGAAAAGAAAATGGCAAGAAAAATTGACAAAGATGTTTGCGTAGGATGCGGGTCATGCGTAGGAGCATGTCCTGTTGAGGCAATAGCGGCGGACGGCGATAAGTATGCGGTTGACGCTTCAAAATGCGTAGATTGCGGCGCTTGCGAAAGCGGCTGCCCTGTAAGCGCAATTAAAGCAGAGTAAGATTTTGTCAAACTCAGATTTGAAAAGCGCAATTCCGCGTCATATTGCAATTATTATGGATGGAAACGGAAGATGGGCAAAAAAAAGATTTCTTCCCCGCGTCTTAGGGCATAGACAAGGAGCGCAAGTTGTAAAAGATATTGTTAAGGCTTGCCAAAAACTCAAAATTGAGATTTTAAGTTTATATGCTTTTTCCACAGAAAATTGGAAAAGACCCGAGGAAGAAATCAGCGCTTTATTTGACATACTTTTGACATTTATAAAAAAAGATTTTCAAGAGTTTGTTCAAAATAATGTTAAGTTGAGAATACTTGGCGATTTGTCAAGATTTCCAGAAACCGTCCGCAAAGAAATAAATGAAGTTTTAAAAGCTACAAGTCAAAATACTGGTTTGCAAGTAAATATCGCGCTAAATTATGGAGCGCGCCAAGAGTTGCTCAGAGCGTTTAAAAATCTGAACAAAAAAAATATAAAAGTTCCAAATGAAGAAGATATTTCAAACGAATTATATACGGCAGGACAGCCTGACCCGGATTTGCTTATAAGAACTTCAGGCGAGATGAGAGTATCAAACTTTTTACTTTGGCAGATAGCGTATAGCGAAATTTATATCACGCAAAAACTGTGGCCAGACTTCTCTCAAAAAGATTTAGAAGAAGCCATAATAGATTTTCAAAAAAGGCAAAGGCGGTTCGGCGGACTTGAATAGTTTTAGATAATTAATATTATCATTCTGCATAGGGGCAATCTTGTTGTTCTGCGCTAAATGAGTTCGTCATTTTGCGCGGTAGTCGCAGAATCCATAAAACGCCGTTTTTCGAGTTGTGTCGTTTTGCATTCCTTGCGTTGTTGTCTTTGCAGTTTAAAAAAATAGCGTTTTTTTCAAGAACGCCGTTGTTTTTAGAGAGGGAATAAATGTTAGTAAAAAGAATCCTAACCGCCTTAATAGGCATTCCGCTAATTTTTATGTGCGTCTATTTCGGCGCATTCCCTTTTTTTGCAATGATGTTTCTTGTTGTTTTCTTTTGTGTTCAAGAATATTGTTTGATTTTAAAAAAATACGAACCCCGTTCAATAATTTCTTTGATTATGGCGGTCGTATTTTTTATTTTGCTCTATTTTTATGATATTTCCGTATTAAACAATGCCGCCATAATCGCTATAAGTATGTTGTTCATATTGTTTGGCGCGGAGATAATCGGCGCAAAAATGAAAAATTGCATTTCAAGAATAGCCGTATCTTTCATAGGCGCTTTTTTCATTCCGCTTTCTTTGTCTTATATGCTTTTTATACGCAATCTTCCAGCGGGAATGGAATATATATTTTTGATTTTTCTGACAGTATGGATTTTAGATACTGCGGCTTATGCTTTTGGCAAGATGCTTGGCAAACATAAACTCTCAGTAGTCAGCCCAAAAAAGACTATTGAAGGCGCTATTGCCGGTATTGTTTTTGGAATTATCTCATCCATTGTCATAGGCGTTTATATTTTTGAGATATTTAGCGTCGCTTCGGCGGCATTATTTGGTTTTATGCTTGCCGTTATAGGGCAATTTTCAGACATTGCCGAATCTCTTATCAAAAGGGACGCAGATATAAAAGATTCCGGCAATATCATACCGGGACACGGCGGTTTTCTTGATAGATTTGATTCTTATTTATTTGCCGCTCCGGTTTTTTATTATTTGGTAAAAATCATAGTCAATATGTCAATATATACTAAATGAAAAACATAGCGGTTTTAGGCTCATCAGGCTCAATAGGCATTCAATCGTTGGATATAATTTCAAAAATAAAAAATTTATCCATTGCGGCTTTATCAGTTAATAAAGACATTGCTCTTTTAAAAAAACAAATCAAAATTTTTAAACCCAAAGCAGTCTGCGTATGTTCGGCGGCAGACAAAGAAGAATTAAAAAAATGGTTGTCGTCGCAAAAATTAAGAATTGTTGTATATGACGGAGCGGAAGGTTTAAAAAAAATTGTAACTTTGTCTGAAATTGATATGGTATTATTTGCAATCGTCGGCTCAGCCGCTCTCATACCTATAATAAGCGCAATAAATGCCGGCAAAGATATTGCGCTTGCAAATAAAGAAGCGCTTGTTACGGCGGGTAAGGAAATAATGTCTCTTGCGGCAAAAAAGAAAGTGAAAGTCTTGCCTGTTGACAGCGAGCATAGCGCGATCTTTCAATGTTTAAACGGCGAAAATAAAAAACAGGTGAAAAGATTGATTTTGACGGCTTCCGGCGGCGCTCTATATAAGTATAAAAAAGATTTTTCAAAAATTACGGTAGAGCAGGCTTTAGCCCACCCCACTTGGAAAATGGGCAAAAAAATCACAATAGACAGCGCGACTCTTATGAATAAGGGTTTGGAAGCTATAGAAGCGTCGGTTCTTTTTAATGTTGCTATAGATAAAATCAAAATAGTAATACATCCCCAATCCATAGCGCATTCTATGGTTGAATATATCGACGGCTCTGTGATTGCTCAAATGTCTAATCCAGATATGCGCCTTCCTATTCAATACGCTTTGACTTATCCCGACAGAGTAGAGGCTAATATCAAACCTTTAAATTTATGCGGGATTTCAAAATTAGAATTTTACGAACCCGATTTTAAAAAATTTCCTTGCTTATCTTTGGCTTTTGAGGCGGCAAAAATTGGTCAGACTATGCCCGCAGTATTAAATGCCGCAAATGAGACTGCTGTAAATGCTTTTTTAAATAAAAAAATAAAATTTTCAGACATAGCAAAAATAGTAGAAAAAACGATGAGGAAACATAAAATAATAAAAAATTGCGATATAGACGATTTAATCGCGGCAGATATTTGGGCGCGAAATTATGCAAGAGAAATCCTATAAACATCGCTTATGTCGTTTGCGGGATTGTTACGATAGTTTTGTCGTTTTGCGTTACAGAGAGCCTGTGCAATACCGCGCATTGCGGGTCAAGCCCTCAAGCGGCGAAAGATGGAAAATATGGTTTTAGATATACTCGCAAAAAACAGGAGAATAAAAAATGACATTAATTATTCAAATTTTAGGAATAGCCTTTGGTCTTGGCTTTTTGATTTTTATACATGAATTGGGGCATTTTACCGCCGCAAAAATGTGTAAGGTGCGCGTTTTGATTTTTGCTTTTGGTTTCGGTATGGATTTATTCAAATTTGTCCGCAATGGGACAAAATATTGCATAAAGATCATTCCTTTCGGCGGTTTTGTGGAAATGCTCGGAGACGATCCTTCAAAAGCGGCAACAGGAGCCGAGGGGGAACATTCCGCTCTTCCTTGGTATAAAAAGGCTTTTATCGCTTTTGCGGGTCCTTTGGCTAATTATATTTTAGCGGTAATTATTTTTTCTTTTGTTTTCAATTTTTGGGGCGCGTCTCAAACTTCCACAATGTCTCAAATAGGGCTTGTCGCTCAAAATTATCCTGCTTATTCGGCAGGTCTTCTTGAAGACGATATAATCACAAATATAGACGGCGCGCCTGTGGTATTGTGGACTGACATATCGGAAAATTTAAAAAACAAAAGCGGTCAAAGCGCGGCTTTTGTCATTCAAAGAGGTTCTTATTCTTTCAATTTGAGTATGGTGGTAGCCCAAAATCCTGTCACAACTTTTGGCATAATAGGCATATCTCCAAAAATCATTAAAAAGGATGTAGGATTTTTTGAATCTTTCCAATACGGCGCAAAAGCCGTCGTCATACAGACCGTTATGACAATCTCTTATCTTTTAGACAAAATAATTTCTTGGGAAAAACCGGATATTTCAGGACCAATAGGCATTATGCAAGTTATGGCAAACGCTACTCAAAGAGGCGCGGAAGATTATTTGTCATTGCTGGGCATAATATCCGTCGCATTAGGTTTATTTAATCTATTTCCAATCCCTTTTGTTGACGGCGGCATGATAATTCTATATTTGATAGAGGGTATTATAAGAAGGCGCATAGGCGCAAAAATCATCTTTGCATACAACACAATAGGCATAATAATCATAAGCGGTATTTTCATTTTCGCCACATATAGCGACCTAATAAGATTAGGCGTAGGCAAACTTTTCAAAGGCTGACGCGCGCAAAGCGCGTTTTTCTATACGCGTTTGCTCGTAATTGCCGAATGTCTCTATTGGGAGTCTATTTTTTATAGCAGGGCGGATAATATGAATATAGATTGTTTTTTGGCGGGTAAAAAATGAATAAATACAAAGATAGACAAATAGAAATAGACGAATTAAAAAAAGAAATAGATTCTTACCGTCCTCTTGATAAAATTCTTTTAAAAGAATTGCAAGAATATTACCGCATAGGATTTGTTTGGACAAGCAATGCGCTTGAAGGCAATTCTCTTACGGAGTCGGAAACAAAAGTAGTGATAGAAGATGGAATAACGATAGGCGGCAAAACTATTAGAGAACATAATGAAGCATTAGGACACAGCGAGGCATATTCGCTGCTTGAACAGTTGTCGGCAAATAAGGAAATTACAGAAGATGATATTTGTTCTTTGCACAGATTGTTCTATTATAGAATAGACGAAAGCAATGCCGGCAAATACAGAAATCAGCAAGTATTTATATCGGGGACGGATTATTTGCCGCCAAAATATCAAGAAATTCCATCTTTGATGCAAAATTTTGTAAAACAAATTCCGAAGTGGAAATCGGAATTTCATCCTATAATTTACGCCGCTAAATTGCACAGAGAAATTGCTTCAATTCATCCATTTATAGACGGTAATGGGCGCGCGGCTCGTTTAGTAATGAATCTCGCTTTACTTCAAGCGGGCTATCCGATAACAATAATTCCTCCGATATTGAGAAGCGATTATATAACAAGCATAAGAGCCGCAAACAAAGGCGATAATGAGCGCTTCTATAATTTCATTTCTAACATGGAATACGAAAGCGCCAAGGATTTCGCAAGATTATTGAGGCATAGCAAAGATTAAGCGGGATGGGAAAAATGCAAACTGTTCAATTGTTTATTGAATGCGAAAATCAAGGAGTGATATTTCCAAAAGAATACCGCTTTGCGGGGTCGGATATGTTTATTCAAAAAGTTGGAGAGGCTGTAATTTTGCTTCCAAAAAATAAGGCTTGGGCAACTTTCTTAAAATGCTGTAAATAATTTTTCTGATGACTTTATGTCCGAAAGACGCCAACAAAGTATAATTCAAGATTGAATATAGGCATCAAATGAAATACTTCAAAAGATATCAAACAAAAAAAATAAATGTAGGCGGCGTAATTATCGGCGGAGGCTCGCCTATTGCCGTTCAATCTATGACAAATACGGATAAATTGGATTGGAATGCCGCCGTTAGGCAGATTAAAGAATTGCAAGAGGCGGGATGCGAAATTGTCAGAATGTCTTTGCCCGATATTGAAACCGCTCAAAATGTCTCAAAGATTAAAAAGCAAATAAAAATTCCGCTTGTCGCCGATATTCATTTTGATTATAGAATTGCTCTTGAGGCTGTTAAGCAAGGCGTTGATAAGTTGAGATTAAATCCCGGAAATATCGGCGGGCAAGAAAATGTTGAGGCTGTTGTTAGAGAAGCAAAAGCGGCTCATATTCCTATAAGAATAGGCGTCAATGCAGGCTCTTTAAAAAAAGTCAGAACTATAAATAATAATCTTTTGCGGGCAAAGGCTCTGTCTAGCGCGGCTATGGAGCATATACATATATTAGAGCGCTTAAAATTCTATGATATTGTTGTGTCCCTTAAAGCGTCAAATATAGAAACCACCGTAGAGGCTTATAAAATTTTTGCTTCAAAAAGAAATTATCCTTTGCATTTGGGAATCACAGAGGCAGGCTCAATTTTTAGCGGTAATATAAAGTCGGCGGCAGGTCTCGGCATAATGTTATATGACGGCATAGGCGATACTATAAGAGTTTCTCTCACGGCAGACCCGGTAGAAGAAGTAAAAAGCGCTTACTCGCTTTTGCAATCATTGCAATTGAGGAGCGCGGGAATAGAAATCGTTTCTTGTCCGACTTGTTCAAGGACGGAAGTCAACTTAATCAAAATAGTTTCAGAAGTTGAAAAAGCGGTAAGCAAGATGAAAAATTTGAAAAAATTAAAAAAGCCGCTCAAAGTAGCTCTTATGGGCTGCATAGTAAATGGACCTGGAGAAGCAAAAGACGCAGATTTCGGCATAGCGGGCGGAAAAAATTGCGGGATATTGTTTAGAAATGGCAAAATAATAGGCAAAGTCAGCCCAAACAAATGGGTAAGCAAATTAGTTTCAATGATGAGAAATTATAGAAAATAGATGCTCAAAGGAGATTCACAATGGCAAGTATTTTTTTAACAAGAGAAGGCAGAGAAAAACTCATACAAGAAATAGAAACTCTTCAAAAGAGAAAGCCCGCATTGCAAGAAGAAATTGCAAGGGCAAGAGAACACGGCGATTTAAAAGAAAATGCGGAATATCATGCGGCAAAAGAGACTCTCACAAATCTTATGCGCCGTATCAATGAGATAAATTCTAAACTTTCAATGGCTCAACTGATTGACGAACAAAATATTGAAAAGGATAAAGTTCTAATCGGGGCGACTATAAAAATCAAAGATGAAGACGGCGAGACTTTTGAATATACGATAGTTGATTTAGAAGAAGCCGACCCTGCGGCAAATAAAATATCGGTTCAATCTCCATTGGCGCAAGGATTACTGGAACATAAAGCGGGAGAAACTTGCGAAGTCCAACTCCCAGCGGGAAAATTCAAATACAAAATCTTGTCCATTAAAAGATAATGGCGAGCAGAAACATAGCCGATTAATCGGCTAATAAAAAAAACGGAGGTATCATCATGGCAGATGGGAAAAAAGGGATTTTTGATTGGTATTTTAAGACAAATCTTTTGCTTAGGATTTTCTTAGGATTGGTTTTGGGAGGAGTAGTGGGCATCATTCTTGCAGGCGCGGGCGCAGATACGGCTAAGTCGGCTTTAGTCTATATCGCTCCTTTCGGAGACGCTTTTGTTAGATTGTTGAAGATGATTATTGTTCCTGTGATTTTGTTCACTTTGGTTGTTGGAACGGCAAGCATTGACCCTGCGAGATTAGGGCGCGTCGGAGTAAAAACTCTTGTGTATTATATCGCTTGTTCTGTTTTTGCCGTTGCAATAGGACTTATTTTTGCCTTAGTAGCTCAACCCGGCACAGGCATAGATTTGATTGTTGCAGACAGCGCCGCTAAAGCCGCCGTAAAAACTTCGGCATCGGCTATTATTCTTGATGTAATTCCAACGAATATGTTTGAGTCAATGAATAAAGGTTCAGTTTTGCAAATCATTTTCTTTGCAATTCTGATCGGCTTGGCTTTGGCTTTTTTGAGAGATTCAAAAGAAGAGAAAATTAAAAAAGCGGCTGACGCGGTATATGTATTTTTTGAAGGTATGGTGGAAATCATTTTCAAAATCGTCGGCTGGATTATGCAATATGCGCCTATTGGAGTTTTCTCTTTGATGGTAAGCGTATTTGCATTAAACGGAGCAAAAGTCGTAGGACCTTTGGCTAAAGTTACAATAATCCTCTATATAGCATTAGCAGTTCATTTGGTTTTTGTCTACGGCGGGTTTCTCGCTTGGCGTAAATTAGGAGTTTTTGGCTTTATTAAAAAAGCTAGGGCTCCTATGCTTACGGCTTTTGTCACTCGTTCAAGCGGCGGAACTCTTCCCGTGTCTATAAAGACTGCTGAAAATATGGGCATATCAAAAGGGGTATATTCTTTCTCTTTACCGCTCGGTTCTACAATCAATATGGACGGGACTACGATTTATGAGGCTATTTGCGTAATGTTTATAGCAAACGCCGTAGGCGCGCCTCTTGGTTTTAGTCAAATGATAATGGTTGTTTTGGTATCGGTTCTTGCCGCTGTAGGTACGGCTGGAGTTCCCGGAGCAGGCGCGATTATGCTGCTTTTAGTGCTTGAATCAGTCGGTCTTAAAGTTGAAGCGGGTTCTGCAGTAGCGGCCGCTTATGGAATGATTTTAGGCATTGATGCTCTCTTGGATATGGGCAGAACTTCCATGAATGTCACAGGAGATGTTGTTGGCGCTCTTGTCGTCGCAGATTCTGAGAAAGAGTTTGACAAATCAAAATATGATGCTTATTCTGGACTAAATGAGTAAAAAAACGATAGGTATTATTGGGGGAATGGGTCCGGAGGCTACTTCGGACTTATTCTCTAAAATCATAAGTTTGACGCCCGCGCAAAAAGACCAAGAGCATATACGCATTATTATTGACAATAATCCTCAAATCCCCGACAGAACAGCGTTTATCTTAGTCGGCGGGGAAAATCCTTTAAAAGAACTTTTGCGCAGTGCCGAACTTTTAAAAAAAGCAGGCGCGGACATTTTGATTATGCCTTGCAATACAGCCCATTTCTTTCTGCCGGATATAAAGAGAGAAATAGGGCTTCCTTTTATAAGCATCATAGACAGCGCTATCAATGATTTAAAAGAGTTTTATCCTAAAGCTATAAGAATTGCAATTTTGGCGACGACGGGAACAAAGGCGGCAAAAATTTATGACGAGCCTCTAATAAAAGACGGCAAGCAAGTTTTAGATTTTTCAAAAGAAATACAAGATAATATTATGGCGGCAATTTATGATGGAGTAAAAAAAGGCAAAGCGAAAGAAGCCTCTATTGATTTTCAAAAAACAATAAACAAAATAGAAAACGATTTAAAGCCCGATGTATTTATAGCCGCCTGCACAGAAATTCCAATTTTGATGCAATATGCAGTTTCAAAAACTCCAGTGATAGATGCGACGATGTCTTTAGCAAAAGCCGCAGTGAAATATGCTCTTTAATAGGTGCGGCGAAGCCGCGATTACACACGACTGTCTCTAAGTTTGACGCAGGACAGGACGGTCGCATTGCCTTTTGGCGTCTTTTGACACAATTTATCTGCTTAGATAGCGCTGCTATAAGGCGCAGACAAATTCTACCAAAATACGCTCAAAATGCTTGTAGGCGCGGCGATGCCGCGATACACACGACTGTCTCTAAGTTAAATGCGACAGGACGGTCGCATTGCCTTTTGGCGTCTTTTGACACAATTTATCTGCTTAGATAGCGCTGCTATACGCGCGCAGATAAATTCTGCCAAAATACGCTCAAAATGCTTCGCGGAGTGCGTCTCATACATAAAAGGAAAAAACAACAAACAACAAAACCCCAAAATTTGTACGGTGCAGGTTTCAAACCCGCTTGCTTGGACGAATGGCGAACCTCAATGGTAAAGAGTAGGAATAGAATAAATGACGAACAACAAAAACAAACGAATGAAAAAATATAAAAGTCGTATGGCGCGGGAATTCAACCTGCCCGATAGGACAAACAGTGAACCCAAATAGGAAATAATACGAATAAACGACGAATGAATGAAAAAATGAGGAAAAAATGGTTAAAAATGATAAATGGATAAAAAAGATGTCTCTTGAAAATAAAATGATAGAGCCTTTTGAGTCTTCGCAAATCAAAACCGGCATATCCTTTGGAACATCTTCTTACGGTTATGATATGAGATTATCCGATGAATTTATGGTAATGAAAGGCGGCGGCATTTTAGACCCCAAAAATTCAAGCGGACTTTTTGAAAGCGTTAAAGCGCGAGATTATATAGTAATTGAGCCAAACTCTGTAATCCTTGGCAAGTCAATAGAATATTTTCGTATTCCGCGCGACATCATAACAATCGCTTTTGGCAAATCCACTTATGCAAGGTGCGGAATTCTAATCAATATAACGCCTTTTGAACCAGAATGGGAAGGTTTTGTAACTCTTGCCATAGCCAATATCACAGCCTTACCCATAAAAGTCTATGCAAATGAAGGCATAGCGCAAATCCTTTTCTTGAAAGCGGACGAAGTATGCGAAATCTCTTATGCCGACAGAAAAGGAAAATATCAAGCGCAAAGAGAAATCACAGCAAGCAAAATTTAAAAAAGGAGAATATATTATGGAAAAATTTTTTATTGACAATTTCTGGGATGTCGTCAGAAATCATTATGCGGATTTTAAAGGCAGAACGGCAAGAAAGCAGTTTTGGTTTTTTACTTTAATAGTTATTATCGGCAGTTTGCTGTTAAGCGCTTTTGCCGCTTTTGTTTCTTTTGCAATTAGCGCTAATATAGGTTTAATAATTAATGTGATTTATTGGATTATTTCATTGGCATTATTAGTTCCGGAAATTGCTATTGCTACAAGAAGATTGCATGATACCGACAGAAGGGGCTGGTGGCAGTTGATTGCTTATATTCCCGCGATTTTCCTATTTTTGATTTCTATTAGTTTAGTAGGGATATATGCCGCTCAACAATACGGGCTTGAAGGAATAGACTTAAATACTCAAGCGATACGATATATGTCTTATGCTTTAGGATTTTTTGGAGTTTTATCTTTGATTGGCTCAATTACTTTTATTGTTTTTTTAGCGTTAAAAGGCAAAGAAGTCACAAGATGGGATGGACAAAAGTAGAAACTGAGGTAATTTATGATTTTGATTTTGGATTTCGGTTCTCAACTTACGCAAATGATTGCCCGCAGAATTCGCGAAGAGAAAGTCTATTGTGAAATTCATAATGGCAATATACCGCTTTCGTCTATTGATTTAACGAAAGTTAAAGGGATTGTTCTTTCCGGCGGGTATGACAGCGTTTATGCTAAAGGCGCTATCCATCCCGATAAAAGAATTTGGGAATTGGGCATTGCCGTTCTTGGAATTTGTTATGGAATACAACTTATTGCTCAAAGGCTTGGCGGTCTCGTCATCCCATCAAAAAAGAGAGAGTATGGACACGCTATTATCAATGTGTCGGGCGGTTTGCTTCTCAATGGTCTTTCAAAAAAAGAAACGGTTTGGATGAGCCACGGGGATAAACTTCTAAAAGCGCCGAAAGGTTTTAAAATCACCGCAAAGTCAGCCAATTCGCCTATAGCGGTTATGGAAGATGTCAAAAGAAAGTTTTACGGCGTTCAATTTCACCCAGAGGTTAAACACACGCCGCGCGGACAAAAAATACTTCAAAATTTCATTTTTAAAATCTGCGGCGAAAAGCGCGATTGGACTATGAAATCTTATATAATAGAAGAGTTAAAAAGAATAAAGGGGCAGGTCGGAGACGGCAAAGTCTTATGCGCTCTTTCAGGCGGAGTAGATTCTTCTGTGGCTGCTATTATGCTTCATAAGGCTATAGGAAAAAAACTCTTTTGCGTCTATGTTGACCATGGACTGCAAAAACTCGGCGAGACAGAAAGAGTAAAAGAAGTTTTTGGAAAAAAGTTCGGCGCTAATTTAAAAATCATCAACGCTAAAAAACTATTTTTATCAAGATTAAAAGGCACCGCAGACCCAGAGAAAAAAAGAAAAATCATAGGCGCGGCATTTATAGAAGTATTTGAAAAAGAAGCGAAGAAATTAAAAGGCATAGACTTTTTATTGCAAGGCACTATATATCCCGATATTATAGAAAGCGTATCTATAAAAGGCGCAAAAGTTCCTATCAAAAGCCATCACAATGTCGGCGGTCTGCCCGAAAAAATGAAAATGAAACTCGTTGAACCTTTAAAATTTTTGTTCAAAGATGAAGTTAGGCTTTTAGGACAAGAACTTGGCATATCAAGAGAAATTATCCGCAGACAACCTTTTCCAGGACCAGGTCTTGCCGTGAGAACTTTGGGAGAAGTGACAGACGAAAAATTAAAAATTTTAAAAGCCGCGGATTTTATAGTTGACGAAGAAATTAAAAAAGCGGGGCTTTATGAAAAAATTTGGCAGTCTTTCGCGGTGATTTTGCCCGTCAAAACCGTCGGAGTGATGGGCGATGCAAGGACTTATGAATATGTCATAGTTTTAAGGGCGGTCAATTCTTTAGACGCTATGACGGCGGATTGGGTAAAACTCCCTTATTATTTGCTTGGACGCATATCTTCGCGTATAATAAACGAAGTCAAAGGCGCAAATAGAGTGGTTTATGATATTTCAAATAAGCCGCCGTCAACAATAGAATGGGAGTGATATGAAAAACAAATATTTTTTAATTTTCCTTTTATTGATTTTTATTTTTGTTTCTTGCCAGCGCCGCAAAGAGACGACAAACAGTTCGGATTCAATACAGATTAAGGGGTCGGATACCATTGTAAATCTTGTTCAAGTTTGGGCTGAAAAATTTGTGGACGGCAAAAATGAAATTAGCATAGGAGTGACGGGCGGAGGCTCGGGAACGGGCTTTGCCGCTTTAATAAATAAAACTTGCGATATAGCGATGTCGTCAAGAAAAATAGAAGTGGAAGAGACGAATCTTGCAATGGACGGCGCGGTTTTTCCTTTTGAATTTGTAGTCGGCTACGACGGGCTTGCCGTTTTAGTAAATAAAAACAATCCCGTTGAAGAACTCACTATGGCACAATTGAGAGATATTTTTACAGGCAAAATTACAAATTGGAAAGAATTGGGCGGAGACGATTTGAAAATAGTTATTTTATCAAGAGAAAGTAATTCTGGAACTCATATGTTTTTTAAAGAGCAGGTTTTAAGGCTCGGCAATGTTAATGCCAAAGATGAATTTTCTCCGCGCAGCTTGCTTATGCCGTCCTCAACCGCTATTTTTGACGAAATAGAACAAAATCCTCATACCATAGGCTATGTAGGTATGGGCTTTGCAAGCGATTTAGTTAAAACTATAAAAGTAGCGCAGACAAAAGGACAGGAATCTGTTTTACCGACAGTTGATAATGTTTTATCGTGGAAATATCCTATTTCAAGACCGCTATATTTATATACGGACGGCGATCCTAAAGGGCTTGTCAAAGATTTTATAGATTACGCGTTATCCGATAAAGGACAAAAAATAGTAGAAGAAACATTTTTTGTTCCGATAAAAAAGGGGAAGTAATGAGCAATGATTTAAGAAAATTTAAAGATAAATTTATAGAAAAAATAATATTCTTTTGCGGAATATTGTCTATAATTTTTGTCATTTTGATTTTTTCTTTTTTATTTAAAGAGGGAATAGCGTTCTTTAAAGATTTCTCGCCAATAAAATTTATTGTCGGACAATTTTGGTATCCCGCTTCAAAGCCTCCTCAATTCGGCATACTCTCTTTAATTATCGGTTCTATTTTTGTGACGGCGGGCGCTTGTATAATAGCCGTTCCGATAGGCATAGCGTCCGCTCTTTTTATATCGGAAGTCGCTCCCAAAGGCATAAGAGATATTTTGAAATCTATTGTAGAACTTATGGCTGCTATACCAAGCGTTGTAATCGGTTTTATCGGTATGGTGAGTCTTGTTCCTCTTGTCCGTTCAATTTTCGGTATTCCGACGGGACTGACGGCTTTTTCAGGCTCAATAGTTCTTGCTTTTATGGCTATGCCCACGATAGTTACTATATCGGAAGACGCTATAAGATCTGTTCCATGGCAATATAAAGAAGGCGCATTGGCTTTGGGCGCGACAAAATGGCAGACGATAAGAAGAATAGTTTTAAAAGCCGCAATGCCGGGAATAATAGCCGCCATAATGCTCGGTATAGGCAGAGTGATAGGCGAGACTATGGCTGTTATGATGGTGACGGGAAATGCCGCTCAAATTCCTCATACTATTTTTGAGCCTGTCAGAACTATGACCGCCACAATAGCCGCAGAAATGGGCGAGACAGTCAAAGGCGGTTTGCATTATAGGGCTTTATTTGCAATCGGGCTTGTTCTATTTTCAATCACATTTTTGGTCAACTTTATAGCGGATTTATTTTTAGGAAGGGGTAAAAAGAAATGATGAAATTATCGCCTAAACTATCTCAAAAATTTTCATTTTTCATTTTGTTTTGCGCCACAATGCTTGCCATTATTCCCGTCATAATCATTGTTTCAATCATTATTAAAAACGGCGCGTCCGCCGTCAGTTGGGAATTTTTGTCTTCTATGCCAAAAGACGGGATGAGAGCGGGAGGAATTCTTCCCGCCATTATCGGCACTCTTTCAATAGTTGCCTGCGCCATAGTGGTCACCATACCTATAGGCGTTTGCGCCGCTATTTATTTGAATGAATATGCAAAAGATAATTTGCTCACAAGAATAATAAAACTTGCCATAGTAAATCTTGCGGGTATTCCCTCGGTAGTATACGGGCTTTTTGGTTTGGGCGTTTTTGTAATGTTTTTAGAATTGGGCGTATCAATAATATCCGGCGCATTGACTCTTTCCATTATGGAGCTTCCCGTAATTGTCACCACTGCGCGAGGCGCGTTAAACAGCGTTCCTCAATCTTTTAGAGAAGCAAGCCTTGCTCTTGGCGTTAGCCGTTGGCAGACTATAAGATATGTGGTTTTGCCAAACGCTCTTCCTGGAATTTTGACAGGCTCAATTTTAAGCATAGCGCGCATATCGGGAGAGACGGCGCCTATATTATTTACAGCGGCGGCTTTTTATGTTCCGCATTTGCCCAATACTGTTTTTGACCAAGTGATGGCTTTGCCTTATCATCTCTATATTATTTCCACTCAAATACCGAATATGCCAAAGAATATAATTTATGGAACAGCCCTCGTTCTTTTGATGTTGGTATTGTCTATGAGTTTAATAGCGATTATCGCAAGACTATATTTTAGGAAGAAAAGAAAATGGTAAAACAACCAAGCAAAATTCAAGTTGAAAAATTAAGTTGTTATTATAACGACAAATGCGTTTTGCAGACGCTAAGTCTTGATATTTGCAAGAATGAAATTCTTTCTATCATAGGACCTTCAAACAGCGGCAAAACGACTTTTTTAAGAACTCTAAACAGAATGAATGATTTTGACCACAATTATTCAAGAAAGGGCATGGTTTTTCTTGACGAGGAAAACATTTTTCACATGAATATGGAGAAATTAAGAATGAGAGTCGGTATGCTTTTTGCTATGCCCATACCATTGCCGATGACTATATATGAAAATATAATTTACGCTCCCAAAAGGCTCGGCATAGCTCCCAAAGGCAAAAGCGGAAAAGACGCGATAGTAGAGCGCGCGTTAAAAGACGCGTCATTATGGGACGAAGTCAAAGACAGGCTTAACTCTTCAGCGATGAAAATGTCCGGCGGACAACAGCAAAGGCTTTGTATAGCTAGAATTCTTGCCGTAAATCCCGAAGTAATTTTATTTGACGAGCCTTGTTCAGGGCTTGACCCAATATCCACAGCCAAAGTAGAAGAAACAATGCGCGCCCTAAAAAAGAAATACACAATAATTTTAGTGACAAACAATGTAAAACAAGCCTCAAGAGTAAGCGATGTAACCGCATTTTTCCTAATGAGCAGATTAGTAGAAATCAACAAAACCGCAGAGCTATTTGTCTCGCCAAAAGAAAAAGAAACCGAAGATTATATAACGGGAAGATTTGGATAAAATCAAAGCCGAAACTTATAGAGGCGGTTTTGAGATGTCCCCGTTATTACGAAAATTGAAAAACAAAAAGTTGTTTCAAGGAAACAGCAGGCAATAAACAAGCAAAATGCAGTTAAAGTTTTTGAAGACAAAAAATTCGCGCTGTTTGGAATGAATAATAATAATGGTATTTTTCTGCGGCGGGTATAGCGCGGGCTTTGACAGATAGCGCTAATTTGAATAAACTGCGTAAAAGAGCCGCTCTACTTGGCGTTGGACGAATGGCGAACCCAAATGAGAAGCGGTAAAAACAATGACGAATGATAAAAACAAATGCAAACTCGAAAATTTAAAGGAGTTTATCCAATGGAAAAACAAATTGCTAAAACAATTTCAACTTTCGTAGGGGCAGACCCGTGTGTCTGCCCGCCTCTTGTGAGGATGAACAATTATTTGCCTATTTTTCAGATAAATATACTATCCGTGACTACCCCCCCCCCCCCCCGCGGAATCTGATAAT
>JAITTG010000041.1 GCA_031287095.1 Candidatus Parendomicrobium reticulitermitis
CCTATATCAACAAGATATTTTGTCGCGCTTGACGCATATATCTTTGCTTCTTTAAATAATCTGAAATCGTGTTTCTTGCCATTACATATTGCTGTGCAAATTATTTCTTTGATCTTAAAGTTCACTACTACAAGCGTCTTTATTGTATACCTCTTATTCTTCCCGCTATACCATCTTCTCTACGCTTACTTTCCTCCTTTGTCATCCTTTCTTCATCCTCTCTTTCTCTTGCCTTTTTACTATCTTTACACACTTTTCAAACATCCCCTTCTTACCCCCCATCAACATCCTAAAGCCATTCCACCTGCTCCCGCCTTTTTTGTTTTCCATGCCTTTTATTGCGCCTTTTTATATATTAGTTGCGCAAGAGGTCTATTGACTATATCAGCGACGGCAAAAAAGTTTAGTTAATCAGCGTTTCTTTCTTGTTTTTTTATCGAAAATCTCATTTGCCTTAATTAATCCAATCCTTTCTCTGATACTTTGCTTTTTAAATATCCGTATATTTTCAGCCTTATTTTGTTTTTCAAACTTATACTCTTGTCGTCAGTTGAAACGGGATTTTGAATGAACTGTTTTAACAAATAAAAAAACGCATCAATCTGCGCTTCACTCAAAATACCTTTTTCGTAATTTCCTTTTATGATAGACAAAATAATATTTTTATTTATATTAAAAGTTTTATAGGCAAATCTTTTTAATTGCGGATATTTCTCATCAAAAAATTTAAAAAGAACCATAAATATTAAGGTATTCAAATTATTTTTGGCAAATTCGCTTATTGCCGTCCAAAGCCCAGTACCCGTAATTCTATATACTGCGCATATTTCATTTACAAAATGGGCATTGCCTTTATACAAATGAACGGCATTTCTAAAAGAATCTCCGCGAAACGCTTGTTTTGCTATTTCTAAATCAATTTGAGCCATTTTATTGAAAAGTTCATCGTTAAATATGTTTCTGTAAAATGAGGCTTGTGTGCAACTTAAAACCGCTTTGCCGTTTAAATAATCTTGAAAAGAGGAATCAATAATCTTATATTTTGGTTTTAATCTAACATAGGGCATATTTGTCGTTTGTCGTTTGTCGTTTGTCGTTTGGTCAATTACATTTATATTTGCGGCATATATTGTCCACTCTTTATTATTTTCAAAAAAAACGAGCGCTTTTTGAATCAATAAATTATCAGTCCAATAATCGTCCGGGTCTAACACCGTCCAATAATCAGTTTTTATATTGCGATAAACTCTTAATATATTTTGATGCAATCCTTGATTTTTCTCAGATGTCCATATTTCTATTTTATCGGGATATTTATCTTTATACTCTTTGATTATTTCCAAAGTATTATCAGTAGAAGCATCGTCGGCGATAATAATTTTAAATTGATAATTTGTTTGCTGACAAAAAACAGAATCTAAAGCCTCTCTTATATATTGTCCCCTATTAAATGAAGGCATAATAATAGTCAATTTAAGCATCGGCGCTTACCCGCTTTAAAAAATCTTTTAATAGAATGAAACTATGCCCTTGCTCCAATAAAAAATCTAATAACTTTTCAATCTCTTTAGAAGAATCGCTATTATGCCGCGCTGGATGTAATTGTATTATCAAAAAATCGCTGATGGAAGTATTGATTTTTTCAGTATATGCCTTAAGGAACATTTCAAAATTAGGCTTCGAATTACTATCTTCAATATCAGCAATACGCGTATCTATAACACTTAAAACAAAAGGAACTTTACTGTTGGGGATGCCATAAAGCCATATTTTTATATCCTGCAATGCTTCTAAACTTTCTTGCATTAATTGAGAACATTTATTGTAAGGCGCGCCGAAAGCGCGCATTGTTACGCCAAGTTCTCTTTTGACCGTTTCTTGATTTTTAATTATTAAGTCATTGACTATTTTTAAATCATTGATTTCTTGAAAATTTTTATGAAAATAAGAATGGTTCCATAATTCAAAAAGACCGCCGTCTTCTATCAATTCTCTTGTATATTTCCAAAATTTTTTATCATTATTCAATCCGAAAATATCCTTAACTAAATATCTGACTCTTTTTAAAAATGGATATGCGCCGCCATCGCTTGAGCCTGCATTTATGCCCAAATTCGCCTTGACATTTCTTTTAATGCAAATATCAATAAATCTTTTCCAATTTTCATCGTTTCCTACGCCGTAATCATCGCATTTTAATATGATGTATTTCTTTTTGTTTTCCATAGTAATTTTAGCCCTAAATTATAAGTTTTGCCGGATTACCGACTACGGTTTCACTACTATTGACATCTTTCGTCACAACGCTGCCTGCGCCTATTACGGCATTCTCGCCTATTGTAATGCCGGGCAAAATTGTGGCATTTGCTCCAATAGACGCGCCTTTTTTAATCAATGTTTTTTTCATTACAAACTCTCTATTTCCTGATTTTGGATGCTTATCATTGCAGAATGTAACATTGGGTCCAATAAAAACATCATCTTCAATAACAATCCCGTCCCAAATTTGCGCGCCGCATTTGATAGTCGTATTGTTCCCGATAATAACCTCGTTTTCTATAAAAACATTAGCGCAGATATTGCAATTCTTGCCGATTTTAGCCCCAGCCAAAACCACGCAAAACTGCCAAATTCTCGTGCCTTCTCCGATATTATTACTTTGAACATCAGATAATTTGTGAATCATTATTTTCAATCCTATAATTTAGTCGATTAAATAATCTAATTACTTACCCATTTTAAAGATTCTTGAACGGACGGATTTGCCGTATTTTCGCATCTGATGCGAGGAAACAGAATCTAAGAAACTAATTATTGTTATTTAACAACTCTTATCTTTTATAATCCATTTCCCGCCGAAAGCTCCTCCGCTTCTGCCAAGAATACCGATTTTCTTTAGCTTCTCAATATTTTTTTGAACGGCGGAAGTATTTATTCCTAATACTGCCGACATCTCTCTTCTTGAAATTGCGGGATTCTTTTTGATTATTTTCAATAATTTTTCTTGAGATTTAGACGCTACAAAATTGGATTTTATCTGACCGCCTGTCTGACCACCTGTCTGACCACCTGTCTGACCACCTGTCTGACCACCTGTCTGACCATACTCCGCATCTTTCAACATAAATGTAACTTTAGCGGTGTCAAGATTTGTATCAAAAATAACATCTTTATTGATTTCTTTTTTCCAAAGCAGCATCTTATCAAAACCGTAGCCTGCGTTTTCACAGACTTTTGCGCAACGAAACATTTTAGCCAAAACTGGATTGCGAGGAATAGAAATATCGGCTTTTAGCAATTCTTTAATAGGTCTCGGAAATGAACCAGGATTTTCAAACTCAATACGATTAGCGGATACGCGGTTTCATTGGGCTAAAATAATCGCAATGCATTATCATATTAACTAATGCTTCTCTGAGAGCGTCAAATTGAGGACTCTCATCAAAACCAGACCCATTTTTATCCATGTGGAATATATTGTCGGCATAAATTTTTAATCTTTGCATTAAAACAAAATAATATTCCCATAAATTTTCTTGTTCGGATATGCGAAAAGTGTAACGAGGGCTTGCTTGCGCATAAGACAATCCCGGTATTTCCAAATAATCCACTCTGAAATCAGAAAAATGTTTTTGTATAACATCGTTTGAACCCAAAAATAATAATCCGCCATAAGTTAAGTTATTACCATCTACAATCTGCAATTTTTTATTGAAATCGGCATTGCTCAATGAATTATATGATAATGCGGGATTAATTCTGTTTAGATAATCTCTAAAATTCAAATAAGAAGCCTTATTCAACGATTTAACAGAAGTTCCTTTGGCACGCTTAGCGGACATTGCTCCAAAAGATTGTTCGCGGTATAGCGCATTTACCTCATAATCAGACGCTCTTTGGTCTCCGCTTGCCGCGCGGATAAATGTATTCTTTATTGAATTAAAAAATATGGGTTTCTTGTCCGACGCAGGCACATAGAAAGCGAATATTGTTTTTCCATCAAGTTTATACTTTTTACATTTCGGATTGATTATAGCGTTGAATTTCTCGCGAGAGCGTAAAACATTTATAAAATCTTGTTCCATTTTTTCGGCATTATTAATACCGACAATTTCAAATTTATCCTTATTCTGCTTAACTCCTAAAACAATCCAGCCGCCTGCGGTATTTGAAAACGCGCTTACCGTATCCCATATATTTTGCGGCAGGTTTTTACTTGCTTCCTTAACTTCAAAATCGTCCCATTCAATGTCAGACAATCTTTCAAGTAAATTTTCTTTATTCATAAAAACTCTTTTTTATATTTTAATTATTAGCGCAGATATTGCAATTCTTGCCGATTTTAGCCCCAGCCAAAACCACGCAAAACTGCCAAATTCTCGCGCTTTCTCCGATATTATTACTTTGAACATCAGATAATTTGTGAATCATTTTTCAATCCTATAATTTAGTCGATTAAATAATCTAATTACTTACCCATTTTAAAGATTCTTGAACGGACGGATTAGTAGTATTTTCATATATAATTGCCGTATGAACAAATTCTTTTTTAATTGCGCTTATAAATTCGTCTGCCCAAGACGGCGTCAACACTTCAACATTTATAAAATCCAAGACAAACTCTTTTTCATCTTTCTTCAATATATAAGCTCGAGCCGATAAAAAAGCCTCTCTCCCTTCTGGTCTTGAAATTAAAGCATTGCCGAATTTTCCAATATCTATTCTCATATTGCATCCTAATATCTACCATTTAATTTGGAATTCATTTCTAAATTTACAATACCATTGGCTGTTCTTAGTAATTTTATCATCAATATTTTCAGAAGATACCCATCGTTTTATATCGGACAATTCGTAAATCATTATCGTATCCATCTATTTTACTCTAATACTTTTTAAAAACTCATCGTAATTTCTTATATATTCTTTTTCGTCATAGTATTGATTTGTTAAAATCATCAGTTTGCATCCATAGGAAAAATGGCGCATTTGGCGCCACATATTTTTGCCAATATACAAACCTATATCTGGACGATTGAGCCATACTTCTTCTTTGGTTTTGCCGTCGTCAAGAACAAATTGACAAGAACCGTCCATCGCTATTACTATTTGTTCAAGGTTTTTATGGGCGTGCATACCGCGATTTTCATCGGGCAAAGTGTCAAAAATATAATATACCCTTTTGATTTCAAAAGGGATATTTTTATTTGCTTCAAGAGAGACGAGTTTGCCTCTCTTGTCTCCAAAAATTTTCATTTGCATTATTTTGTAATTCATTTGACTTGTCCCTTTTACTAATTACTTTACGGCTCTCTATAAAAACTCTTATTTGTCGAATCTTTTGCGTTAAACGGCTGCCATCCGTCCTATTTTCGTTATCGCTCAAAGTCCCTATCCATCAAAGCGGCGAGAAATTTAATACGCCTCTTGCATAACCAACACATAAGATGGACATTGTCACTGCGCGCTCCGCAATTTCACGCAGGATAAACTACGCCGCAAAATCCATAAGATAAAATTCTTTTTCAAGTCCTTGCCTTTAACGATTAACAACAAAGGCTTGAAGAACAACATTTGATAGATTCTGCGGCTTCGCGCAGAATGACAGGTTCCACCATTAGCATAGAACGACAGTCTCCATTAGCATACAACTAAAGTCAATTAAGCCGCGACGCCTTTATTATGACAACTAATAACAGCGAATATTGCGGGTCCGTAACGACAAACACAATCAAAATCCGCAATTGACGACATAAACATTGGTCATGTATGTAATGACAAAACCCAAACCTACAAATAACGGAGCAGTTTTGCCTCTTGCCGTCATTCCCGAGCGTCTTTGTCGGGAATCCAAGTTTAAATGCAGAGCGATTGAACAACAATGATTGTCTGCAAATTATTGATTATTATTAATAATCGCTGTAAAGAGTTCTATTTACTACAACAACAGCAATCTCTCGCCCGCGTTTAATTTATATTTTACCCGCTTTTTCAAGTGAGTTGATGACGCTACTTTTCTGTTTTAAAAATTTTTTTATATTTTAAAAATACCGCTTTTTCCAAATTGTAGGCGGCATATCTTTGTTTTTTAAATTCGCCGCTTGTTTGCGGGATTATGGTTTTTGAATATTCTTCTAAAACCCGTAAAGACTCTTGAACTCTTTTGAAATTGGCGGCTATTATTTGAGGAAATTCTTTTTTTGTTGTTTCTGGGATTGTTCTGCCTTTGTCGTCAAAAGACTCTCTCTCTATTATCAACTTTGAATATTGGGTTCTTAAAATTTTATCTGTGTCGTGGCGGACTTTTCTGATTTTTTTATATAAGGCTGCGTCGTCTAAAGCAAAGCGGAGGCAATCTTCAATCACTCGCAATCCTTCTCGGCAGCGGTTTAGATTTGCATCTATTATGCGATTGATGTTTTTGTTCATGATTTACCCTGACCTTAATGGCAAGACTTCTTTGCAATGAACCTCTTCCCTTTCATGCGGAGAAAATAACCGCCGCTTTGCGATGAACCTTTCTCCATGCCTTCTACCGCAAGGGACGAGGATACGACTGCTTCGCAATACGCATTGTATACATCTCTTTTGTTTTTTTGATTTTTCTGACTCCCGCATAACTTGCGGCAATACGGTATTATTAACGACATTAAATCCCTTCGGGATTTTAGATGAAGCAACTATATTAGTTTTTGTTGTTTCTTCTCTTTCTTAATTTCCGTTTTTTGCCTTTGTCGTCTTTTTTCTTTCTCATTTTCTCATGCGAGATACGCGCGTATAGCGCGTCTCTACATTTGGTTTTTTGTTTTTACCGTATCTTTTTACTATTAGATTGATTAAATTTGTGGTTGAATGACCTTTTATAAAAGGGAAACGATAAACTTGTCGGACGAATTCTCTGCCTATTATGTCTTCTGTTTTGTAATCGCCGCCTTTTACTAATATGTCGGGGCGCAATAACTTCAATAAATTGTAGGGGGTTTGTTCGCCAAAAACCACCACAAAATCAATAGACTTTAATGCGAGTAGGATTTTGGCTCTGTCTTTTTCGCATACTAACGGGCGTTTAGGTCCTTTTAGTTTTTTTAAAGATTTGTCGGAATTGATAGCCGCTATTAAAATGTCGCCTAAACTTTTTGCTTTTTCAAATAAAGATATATGTCCAAGATGCAATAAATCAAAACAGCCATTTGTAAAAACTATTTTTTTGCCGTCTTTTTTTAGTTTTTTACAAAGGCTGTTTATTTCTTTTACGCTTAACGCTCTTTTTATGTATTTCATTTTATACTATATTGAATGATAAAGAATATTGTATGAGAATTATACTTCTCTCTTAATCCCGCGCCATAAGACAATGACACATTCCAAGCCCGAGATATTTCCGCCGCAATGCCGGCTCCTATCCTCATAGTCAACGGCTCTAATTCTTTCATAGAGACGGTTAAAGTTTCTCCGTTTGGCGAATTCACAATTTGATTTGGATTGTCATTGGACATATCATAGGTAACGCCGAAACTTATAAAAGGTTTGATTACAGCCGCCTCGCCGATAAAATCTTTTTTGATTTTTATGTCAAAAATTCCGCTTAATATATTCGAAGATAATTTTTCATGAGAACCTAAAATATCTTGATAATCATTTTGTATGAAATATATGTATTGAGCGCCGATTTTGGGAACTATAAGCAAATCATAAATTTCCAATTCATATCCTGCGCCCAACATTGCCGAAAAATCATTGACCGTCCATTTTGATGGAACGGAAATTTCCGTTATTGTTTTATTTTCGTCATATTTGCCGGAAGCATAACTTAAAACAGCGTCAAAAAATAATTTTGACGGCTTATATTCGCCGTAAATAAGGGCGCCGACTGAATTTGCGTCTATGTTTTTTACGCCGCCTAATGCGCCGTTTATGTCAATGGCGGACGCAGAATATATAAATCCTATGCCTGCTTTCGCTCTGTCTTCTAAAAAGAGTTCCAGCCCCAAAGCGCCGCCGCCGGCATTTAAGTTCAATTCAGTTTCATCTTTAAAATTAGAAAAATTGTATAGTCCAGAAGCCCAAACTGAAATTCTTGAATCTTCAAAATCGCCCAAATTAGACACATCAATCAACCTTTGAGCGGCTACGCTATTAGCCATCCCTACAAGTTGCAAAACATTGATTTGAACTATCGGCATTTCAGATGGGAAAAGCGTTTGTGTTTCTGATAAAGCGGACTTCGTATTTAAAATATCCGGAGTTTGAAATAAATTGTATATATTGACTTGCAAATCTCTAAACTGAGTTTCATCTTGAGCGCCGTTTCCGTCAGAAAGGAAAGAAATTATGCTATTTGCATAATGAGAATCTATGTTTAAAATATCCGCTATTTCATCAGAATGCCTTCTCTTTACAAGAAAAGAATAGTTGTCAGAACCTGCCGGAGTTATAGAATAAAAGAGATTATTACCTATGCTTTCTATGTTTATCGCGCCAATAGCCCCGGGATTATCTGAATCAAATAATTTAAAAATATGCGGATTATTATTTGCAATATGTTTTCTATCCACAGAAAGATATGAGACAAAAACAGTCCCGTCAGCGGTGATTTGATTTGCATTAATAGCGCCTGCAATGTCTCCAAAAACGCCGAGTTTAGCAATAATCGCCGCGCCTTCGCCAAAATTGATACTGCCGCGCCGTTTGTAATCTTGTTCTCCATCATCTCTTCTGGCTATAATGCCGCCGTCAAAAGCGGCGGTAGAGCCTGCGGCAATCTCTACATTTGCGCCGTCTCCTAAAACTATATCGTTTAATACTCCATTTGCCTGCCTGTTGTTTTCAAATATTATTTTGCCGGCAAGTCTAAAATTATTATTTGTTACATAAACGGCGCCGCCAGTGCTTGAGACATTATTTTTAAAGACAATACTTGTCGCGCTGCTTATAGGAGTTCCATCTGAATAATAGCCTATATTTACATCTCCATTTTCAACTCTTATAGCTCCGCCTCTTTGCGCGCTTGTATTATTTGTAAATATAATATCGCCGGCAAATAGATACATATTGCTGTTATTGGCTATTGCGCCGCCTTCATTGTCTGCATAATTGTTTTCAAAAAGAAGATATTTGCCTTTTATATCAAAATTACCGCTTTGCGTATAAATTGCGCCGCCATTGTCGCTTGCATTCCCTTTAAAAATTATATTTACCGCGCTTATGTGCATCCCGTTCCCGTCTCTTATGGCGCCACCGCCGTTCATGTAAGACTGATTTTCTATAAAAGAGAGATTGTCCGCAATTAAATTGAGGTCTGAATGTATGCTCATTGCGCCGCCGCCGTTGACAGCCATATTATTGTTGAAAGATAGATTGTCGGAATAAATTATAACCGAAGTTCCGGAACCATCCAAATACAAAGCCCCGCCCATATTTGAGACAAAATTGTTTTTAAATTCAACGGCGTTCAAATATAAACTTTCAGCGTCAAAAGATAAAGCGCCTCCATATCCCGCTTGATTACTGTCAAAAGTAACATTAGAAAATGTCGCCGAAGTAGCGTTTAAATATACCGCTCCGCCTTTAAACGAAGGGGCTTTATTGTTTTTAAATACTGAATTGTCCACTCTAAGAGTTGAATTTGCCGCTTGTATTGCGCCGCCGTCGCTTGTCGCCGTCCAACTCGTTTGAAATATACTATCTGAATAACTTTTGCTTTCGCCGCTCATTATTATTTGGTCATTATAAAATTCCGCTTTTATATTTGCGGCTGTAAAAGGCAATAAAAATGAAACTGCGATAATGCTTTTTAAAATTGACGAACGATTGATTTGATTCTTTGTCATGGTTTTTCCTCTCTTATGTTTTAAGGGCAGACACTTGGGTCTGCCCCTACGATTTTTGTTTTGAGGGCAGACACTCGGGTCTGCCCCTACGATTTTATTTTTCAGACATTTTATTTAAGGCGCATATATAGCGACATGGGTCTGCTATACGATTTACTTTTCAGGCATCTTTTTGAGACGCGCGTATAGAGCGTTTCTACCGCCAATTATTCTACATAAATCTCTACGCGTCTGTTTTTGCTTCTGCCTAATTCTGTGTTGTTGGTGGCTATGGGCATTGTGGGACCAAAACCTATATAAGCCATTTTGTTTAAAGGGATTCCGTTTTTATAGAGTTCTTTTCTGATCTCTCTTGCCCTCTTATGCGAAAGGACGAGATTTTTTTGGATTTCTCCGCTCGCGTCGGTATGCCCTTCTATCACTATTTTCTTAAAAGGACGGCTTTGTATTTCAGCGGCGAGTTTAGCGATGGCTCTCTTTGCAGGAGCGGTCAATTCAAAACTTCCCGCTCCAAATGTAGCCGCAGACAAACTGAAAGCCCTAACCGCAGATTTGCTCGAAGCAGAATTTCTTTTTCTGCTTTGAGCCTGACTAATCTGCTCATTTAAAGCCCTGTCGTCCAACATGCTGTCGTCTTCTTCCTCTTCTTCAAAACTTGTGTTGACAACGCGGCGCGGCTCTATTGCCGCGCCTGCCCAAGGCAAGCCTCCGCTTTCTTCAACTCTTCCAAAATCCTCGGCGGCAAGCCTTTGTTCTAAAGAAGAATCTTTATTGGAATTGCTTGCTACAGGCGGCGCAATAGCGGCATTATTTTTTGCATTCATTGCAGTTTCTTCCGCCACCGCTTTGGCTGCTTCTGCCGCCGCTAATGCTATGGCTGTCGCCGCTTCCGCTTCCGCCAAGGCTTGAGCGTCTTTGGCTTTCTTCAATTCTATTTCAGAACGAACTTGTTTTCTTAACTCTTCTTCGGAAATCGGTCCAGCCGCTTCTTCTTCTATGCGGATTTTAGTTTTCAAAAGCGATTCTTCTAAATCGCGCATTTGCTTTTTAAGAATAGCCTCTGCCGTCATTTCCGATTCCATACCTTCCGCTTTTGTTTTAAACTCGTTTAACATTTCTTTATTTGTTTTCTCAAATCTATAATTAAATCCCACATTGACTACATATTCTCTTACGCCTGAACCCAGTCGAGCGTCGGCATTTCCATATACGGACATAGCCCTCCAAATAACTGTTTCAAGACCTGCCCCTAATGTAAAAGATAGCGGATTTTCCTCATTACTCCAAATTTCCATTCTTTCATTTTCGCTTGCAAACCCTATTTGATATTGCGCTCTTGCGCCTGCCAATAAATAATTAATTCCCGCCTTTAAAAACCAAGAATGAGACTCATCTCCCGTTAAAAGTATAGCCCCCGCCATAGCGAGAAATCTTAAATAATTATCATCGTCTATAGTCAAATTAGCATAATCTCCGCCTGCTTCGGAAATTTTATCGTTAAAAGCAAACGCGCCTTGGGCGCCGACAAAAGGTTTAAAAGTAAAATCCTTGCCAATATCTCTTAAAAATTCCACTTCTACGCCGCCTTTTATGCTTTTTGCGCCAAAAGAAGAATTTGGATTTATGGCAGTTTCGTCTTTTAATTGTATGACTCTATTGAAGGTATAGTTTTGAAATCCCGCGCCTAAATTCCATTTGATAATCAAATCCTGTTCAAAACTTCCTCCATAGACGCCTATCCCAATATCAGACAAATCGGCTTTATCCAAATCTTGAGTTAAAGAATGCCCCATATAACCTACATATACGCCTACAAGAGAATCTTTGCGCGTAAAAGCATTATACCCCGCGCTGACGCCGTATCCGCTTGATTCAAAATTTAATATTGAATTTTCTGTTGAATCAATGCCTAATATATTTACATTTCCGCTGACCCACACAGACTTTATTATATCGCCGCCCGCCGCATCTTTATTGATTTTTTGTATTCTCGGATACAAAACAGTTTGAGCATTGCTTATCGCTCCCATTTTTAAAGCATTGGCGTAAAAACCGCCGCTCATCTGACCCAAAGCTCTTTTTGCGGCTTCTGGGTTCATAGCAATCATATCGTCTATACTGTTTCTTAAATAAATTGATATATCTTTGCCGCCGTCCATAGACGCAAATAAATCAAGTAAGGCTTTCTCATTATGGGTGGGGTTATCTATTGTTCTCAAAGGAACTATATTCAAATATGCGCCGGTGTCTCCAGCTATCGATTTGATTCTATACCCTTTAAGACCAGGACTTGAATACCATTTAAAATCGCCGGCATAGTTAACGCCGCCGCCCATAAAATCCATATACATAGCGCTGTTTTGTTGACTTATTACATTGGAAATATCCAGCCCGTAAAAACGGACAATCAATTTTGTCTCATTGTCCGCATTTAGGATTACCTTTGTTAAATCTGTTATAGTATCAACTTTTATTTTATCGCCGCTGCCGGCAAGGGGGTCTATATATGCTCCAATCTCTAAAATTCCTTCTTCAATATTCAAATCGCCGACAGACATATTTCTAATAGCTGGGTCGGGGCCTGAAGGCGCTTTGTATAATTTAAAATGCGAACCGCCTCTGATATTTAACGCCCCTACCGTAATCACAGCGGCAGACGGACCGCTTGAATAAAAGATCCCACCTGTTAAATCAAGTTTGCCAAAAGGACTGACTATATCGCCGACGCTTAAATTCCCGCTTCCTATTTTAGTTATTGTATTGGTATTGTCTCCAAATATTTGATTTTTAATTGTTATGTTTTTGCCGTTTTTTGCATCAAGAATGAGTTGAGAATTTGATAAATAAAAATACTTGACGCCGTCGCCGGCAGTTTCAAAAATCCAATCGCGGACATTGGCGGTAATCGTCATAGTAGAGTTGCGAAGATAAATTGCTCCGCCTCCGCCAATAGATGAATTTCCCAAAAAGATACTGTCTATGATTTCCAATAAACTATCATTAGCATATATCGCTCCGCCTCCGCCGTCGGCGCTATTATTTTCAAACCTTGCATTCGTAATTAACGCTTTGCTTCTATTGAGATATAAAGCGCCGCCTTCTCCGCTTAGCCCCGCATTATTTGATTCAAATACAGTCTCGTAAAAAGCGCCGTATCCTCTATCAAGATATATTGCGCCGCCGTTTTGAGAAGCGGTATTTTGAGAAAATACCGACGGCGAATTAGTAAAAACTATGCTTGAACCCAACGCATATATTGCGCCTCCATTCATAGCGGCGTTATTTAGAGAAAATCCAGCCTGCGAATTAGCAAAAGATATATTTGAACTAGACGCAGACAAAGCTCCGCCGCTATTAGACGCAACGCTATTGCTAATAAAACTGACTCCTGAACCTCTAAAAGAAAGTTCGCTATTATTTAGAGAAATGCCCGCGCTTGCGATGTATGAAAAAGCGTCGACGCTTTCTATTGTTATTTTATTGCGCGGGTCAACATTAAAAAAACTATTGCTAAAATCAAAAGTCTTGCTTATATTAAGACTGCCTGAGCCTTTTTTATCAAAAGTGGAATTCTGAGCGCTTATGCCATTGCCTATTGTTATTGCAGTTCCTTCTCTTGCCTGCATAGTCAAATTGGAATCGACTATATAAATATCGTTTTTGCCTTGATTTGCTTGAAAAGTTATTCCGCTTGAAATAGAGAGCAGGCTAATAGATGAATTTTCGCCGTAAATGATATTGCCGTTTTCTTTAGCGCTATTATTGGCAAATGAAATTGAAACGCCGCTAAAATTTAGCGTTGAAGCGATTAGATAAAACACTCCTCCATTATTTGAAGCTTTGGCATTTGAAAATATTGCGGCGCCGCTTGTGAAAAAGATATTTGAATTGAGCAAATAAAAAGCGGCGCCGTCAGCGGCAGACGCCCCGGAAAAAGTTAAAGAACTTCTTATAAAACTTGCGCTTGAATAGTCCGCATAAAAGGCTCCGCCGCCGTTTGACGCGCTATTATTATTAAAAACCGCTCGAGAAGCGCTGATTGCGATCGTGGAAGCCTGCAAATAGAAAGCGCCGCCGTTTGACGCGCTAAAACTATTGTTGAAATTAAAAGTTCCATTTCTAAAATTGATTTTGGAATTATCGGCAAAGAAAATCCCGCCGCCGCCTGAACGAGAATTGACAAATGAAGCCGTAGAATTATTAAAATTTACGCTTGAAGACGCTATATAAAGCGCGCCGCCTTGCGAACTTGCCGTATTGCCAGTCCAAGAGAGCAAACTTGAATTAAAATTTAGAGTGGATTGGTCAAGATAGAACGAGCCTCCCAACCCGTCGGAAAAACCCTCAAAACCCGCTCTATTGTTTGCCCAATTTGCCGTATTGTTTGTAAAAACAATACTTGACCTAACGGAATAAAAACCGCCGCCGTAACGCGCCGTATTGTTTGCCAAAATAGACAAACCGCCTGCAAAGTTAAAATAAGAATTTAAAACATGAAAAACCGCTCCAAAATCTGCCGCAGTATTGCTTAAAAAGGATATCTGGAATTTTCCAGTTCCAGAAAACGAGATTCGAGAATTTGCATTTCCAAATAATACGCCTCCATCAGCCGCGAAATTATTTGAAAATGCGATGTTTTTGTTTGCCATAATAGTTGCATTTGAACCAGAAAGATAAACAACGCCGCCGCTTTGAGCGCTATTGTTTATTATTGAAACTGTTCGCGAAGCAGACTCTATTGTTAACTGCCCCCCCCCTGACGCATATAATGCTCCTCCATTTTCAACCGCCGAATTATAGGATAGGTTGGTATCGCGCAAAATGGCGGATGCAGATGGATTTGTCATATATATTACGCTTCCATGCGCGGGCATTGTGCTTATGATTAAATTACTCGCATAAGCGCTTGATATTGATAATTTGTCTATAATAAGTTGAGTATTATTTAGCAGTTTAAAAAACGAGCCTTTGCTAATTTGGTCTAAACGAGACAATCCCGACAGCATATCCACTCCGCCCAAACTTGCGCTTGCCGAACTTATATAAAAATTTCCAGCGCCTGTTTCTCCAAGATTGTCAAGTATATGATATGTGTTTGAAGTGGGATTTAATTTGGCTATTATCTTTGTTTGATATTGTCTATTTCCCGTATCCATATTTACTACATTTAAGGAGTCTTCAGGATGCCTTGCAAAAATCACTGAAATCCAAGAAGAACTGACATCAACATTGATTATATATTGATATTCGTCTGTCACTATATTTGTCCACCGAGTTATAGGCTCAAACAATATATTTCCAGCGCCTGTGAGAACTCTTGTTGAAAATTCTATGTATGTGTCAACTGCTGGAAGGAGTCCGGAAAACTCTTGATATACTTTGATTTCTCTTATATTTAACTTTCCCGACGACATTGCAGAATATAAAATATCTGTCCATAATTTGCTTGAAGCGTCAACATATAAACCAAATGTCAAATACACGGCTGTTCCTGACGCTTGCAAATAAGAAAAACTTGTAGTTTTAACATTATTTGAGACTACGGCGTCGGAAGTCAAATTGATAGCGGAATCGCCAAATATATATCTTGTGTTTTTTAGATTATACGATAGAGAGCCGAAAACAACATCGGCATTATAAAATTCCAAAGTGTTTTGAGAACCATTGCCTATATCATTAGCAATACGAAAAACTGTTTTTGTGCTTAGCGAAGCATCTCTGTTAAATCTTGCTATACCATTGTTTGCATTAAATCTCATATCCGCTGAATTGATTTCAAAAGGAATTTCACTGGCATTGTAATATTCAAATATACCCATTCCGCCTATCGTTAAATCAAATCGGTATGGATTATCGGTAGTCAATTTTAATAAGCTTCTCTCTATAAAATTTGCTCCTTTAAACATTTTGCCAAGCATAGCGATTGTGGTAGTTCCCGCGCTTTGCCTAAAAGTTCCGATAAAATTATTGTCAGCATTTATGATAAAGTTTCCTGCTCCGGATTTTATGAGAAATCCATCTCCATCTATTCCGCTGTTTATTTCCACAGAGCCTGAATTTCCGCTTATGCTTATAGTGGAGTTAGGCGCATTATAAATATCTTTTCCTGCGCTTGCGCTATTGTCTATGAAAACCATACTGCTATTTACAGAACGCAAATTCAAAAAACCTGCATTGTATATTGCTCCGCCCATATTAGCGCTGTTTTTAGTAAAAATACCAGATCCTATTATATTGACGCTTGACCCAGCCGTAACATAGAGAATGCCGCCGCTTTGAGCGCTATTGTCAACAAAATTCATACTTGAAGCGCCAAAACTTGCTTGTCCCAAAACATAGAACACTCCGCCGCTTTGCGATGCATAATTACCGACTGCCGTCCAAGTTGATGCGGATATGCTCATCTTAGAATTATTGACATTAATGGCGGCGCCGTCATAAGCAGAATTGTTTGAGAAATTTATATATCGGCTATTTATTGTGAGACTGGAGCTCCGAAGATAAATACCAGCGCCGAGGTTTGCAGAGTTTTGCGCAATTGCAGCACTTGAAAGACTAAATGACATGGTTGAATTCTCAGCATATATTCCCGCCCCGTAATCTGTAGTCGAATTGTTTGAAAATTGTATGACGGAATTACCTGACGCCGTCATTATTGAATATAAAAGATAAATTGAATTGCCGCCTAAACTAGATACATTTTGATTAAAAACGGCAGTTGTAGCATTCAAATTTATAAGAGACCTATAGGCATATACCGCCCCGCCGTAAGGAGAGGACTCATTCCCGCTAAAAAGCATATCGGCTTTATTGCTTGCAAGAGTTGAATCCAAAAGATATATAGCGCCGCCTTGCCCTGCGGTGTTTGTATTAAAAATAGAGTTCCCGCTTAAATTCACTCTTGCGTTATTAGTTAAATACAGCGCTCCGCCCATGTCTCTTGCCGTATTATCTACAAAATTAACATTTCTTCCAAAAGTAAAATTTCTATTGGACAAACTCAAAAAACCGCCGCTATCGGCTTTATTGCCTATCGCTTCAACAGAACCGCTTGAAAAATCCATTCTAGCGTTTGTTTCTAAATACCATATATCGCTCGGCAAATTTATATCGCCGTAATAATTAAAAGAAACTAAACCCCCTATGAATGTCATTTGCGCATTTTCCGCCAAATAAATAGCGTCTCCTCGTCCAACTGCGGTATTTGATAAAAAAGTTATTGTGGAATCAAAAAAATACATTTTAACATCGCGTCCTGCATAAATAGCGCCGCCTGAACTGAGCGCCGTATTGTTTTCAAATTTGATTATTGAACTGTTAACGACAATAGAAGAATTGTATGTATAAAGAGCCGCGCCGATTTTAGAAGTATTTTGCGTAAAATCTATTTGAGAGCCTTGTGAAAACATAAAAGATTTATATGAGTTTTCCGCAAACAGTTTTAATGCGGCTCCTCCGTCGGCGAAACTCGTGGATATATTATTGCCAAAAACCCCTTTTGAATCAGTCCACCTTATTACGGAATTTTTTATGATTATAGAACTGTCTTGAGAATATCTATTGCTTAAATCGCGTCCGCCGTCTGCAAATGTAACTGTTGAACGGACAAAGGCAAGAGTTGAAAGTTCATTTGCAAAGATAGAGCCGGCTGAAACTATATCCGCCCCTACGGAAGTCCAATTATCATAAAAGCGCGCCGAAGAATCAACAAAAGATATTGAAGTCCTCCACGCATATATAGCGCCTGCCGCCGTATTTATGATGCCGGTTATTGTAGTAACATTGTTTTCAAAAGATATTTGCGAACCGGAAAAAATTATATCGGAACCTTGCGCAAATATTGCGCCTGCATTTTCGCCGTTTGAGTCTAAATACGAAGTATTATTGCTAAAAGAAACATTATCTACATCCTTAAAAATCAATTGGCTGTCAACCATATATACGGCGGCGCCTTTTGAATTGTTATAGACTTCATTATAAGCAAGATTGTTTTCAAATGAGACTTGAGTATTGCCGTTAAATAATATGGATGCGCCGCTTTCAGCATAAATTGCGCCGCCATTTTGAATACTAGTGTTATAGATAAATCTGACGGTTGAACCGGTAAAAGAAGTTTTTGAATCTCCTCCTACTGCGCGTATAGCCGCTCCGCCGGAGTCAGGGTTAGCGCTCATAGCAGTGTTATATTCAAATAGAGCGTCATTTACAGTAAAAAATGTTTTTCCCATTAGATAAAGGGAAATGCCTTCAACGCCATAGGAATAATTGCCGGAATTCTGTTCAAACCTTACAGTGGAACCTGCAAAAGTTATAGAAGAATCGCTTACCCCGTAGATTATGCCTCTTTCATAACCTGTGAAATTTTTAAACAAAACATCTAGGAAGGTTATTGTTTTGCCCCTCGCTGAAGAATGCGCTTCTGTAATAGTAAATACTGCAAAAGCCATTGCGCCGCTATCAGCGCCGCCTATAAGAAAATACTCATTGCCGTTTATTATCCCGCCAGGGTCCCTGGCGGTGCCGAGTATATCAGAGTTTAGCGTCTGAGAAATATCGCTATTAAACTCAATTTCAAATCCGGGAACCATATAACCTTGGTAGTCTATACGGAGAGTATCCCAATCTGGAACTACAGCGGCATAGGAAAAATATCCGATAAAAAACATCGGAACAATTGCAAAAATGATTTTTCTTATTATTTTCATGGATTTCATTGATTCTCCATCTTTTAAGACGAAATACTTGCTATGCGCGCGAAAACCCAAAAGTTGCGTTTTTAGGAGACGCGCATATAGCGCGTCTCTACAACCGGATTTTAAATAGAGTTTGGTTGTCATTCTAACAAACTTATTTCATGCGTAATAACAAACGCTCCGCTACGAAAAAACCTTTTCTTCAACCATTTTTGCAAGAAGGTGTATGAACAGAATATGGCATTCTTGAACGCGCGCCGTCTTTTTTGAAGGCGCGCAAAAACATAAATCGCATAAATCTTTCATCTGTCCGCCGTCGGCATTCGTCATACCTATTGAAAAAACATTTAACTTTTTGGCTGTTTGCAAAGCATTTATTATATTTTTGGAATTTCCGCTTGTGGATATGGCTATAAAAATATCTCCTTCTTGAGCAAAAGATTCAAGTTGACGGGAAAAGGACGCGTCATATCCAAAATCATTGCCTATCGCTGTGACAGAAGAGATATTTTCCGACAAAGAGATTGAGGGAAGCGCCGCGCGGTTCTTTTCAAAACGGCAAACCATCTCGGCGCTAAAATGCAAAGAATCAGACGCTGATCCGCCGTTTCCGCAGATTATTGTTTTTTTACCCGCTTTGTAAGCGGCGATTATTTTATCGCAAATGTCTTCTATATTGCGTATCTGATCATCTTCAAGCATTTTCTTTTTTGCTTCTATACTTTCTGAAATCAAATCTTTTAAAACTTGTTTTGTTTCCATGTTTTATTCTCCTGTGTTCCCGCATAGCCTGCGGCAATACTTAGGTTATTAACCGCATTAAATCCCTACGGGATTTTAGATGACGCAATGATTTGAATCAACTATTTTTTACCCGCTTCGTTGAAAATGTATTTTGGCAAGAAATCTGTCGCGACGCTGCCTTTGGCGAATCTCTCATTAGACATAATTTTTTGATGTAAAGTAGAAGTATTTTTTATATTTTCTATGGTAGTCTCTTTTAGCGCTCTTGACATTCTAACTATTGCTTCTTGCCTATCAATGCCTAAAACTATAATTTTCGCAATTAAACTATCATAAAAAGAAGGTATGGTATAACCGCTATAAGCATGCGTGTCAACTCTCACGCCGGGACCGCCTGGTAGAAACAATTGTCCGATCTTGCCGGGAGAAGGAATAAAATCTCTGTCTGGGTCTTCTGCATTTATTCTACATTCTATGGCATGACCTAAAATTTTGATTTTTTCCGAATGCAAAGTTAATTTTTCTCCCGCCGCAAGTTTGATTTGTTCTTTTACAAGGTCTATGCCTGTAATCATTTCTGTGACTGGATGCTCCACTTGTATTCTTGTATTCATCTCCATAAAATAAAAATTTCCTTTTTTATCAACAAGAAATTCTACCGTTCCAACCGTTACATATTTGACAGCCTTAGCCGCCTGCCTTGCCGCTTTTCCCATTACTTTTCTCAATTTCTCGCTTATAAAAGGAGACGGGCTTTCTTCAACAAGTTTCTGATGGCGGCGCTGTATGGAACAATCTCTTTCAGGCAAATAACAAACATTGCCGAATTTGTCTCCCAAAATCTGAAATTCTATATGATGCGGTTCTTCTATATACTTTTCCATATAAACATCGGGATTGCCAAAAGCCGCTTTTGCTTCTGTCTGGGCTAAAATAATTGCATTTTTAAGACTTTCCTCAGACGAAACTATTCTCATCCCTTTTCCGCCGCCGCCAGCCGTCGCTTTTATGATTACGGGATAACCTATTTTTTGAGCAATTTGAAAAATTTTTGGGTCTTCGGCGTTCACAGAACCGTCAGATCCCGGAACAACAGGCACTTTTGCGGCTTTCATTAAAGCAATTGCCGCAATTTTGTCGCCCATCTTCTCTATGGATTCTTTTGAAGGTCCTATAAATTTTAAACCGCAGGCTTGGCAGACTTCCGCAAAATATGTGTTTTCCGCTAAGAATCCATATCCCGGATGAATTGCATCCGCGCCGGAAATTTCTGCGGCGGCTATTATGCTTGGGATATTCAAATAACTTTCTGCCGCGCTTGCCGGACCTACGCATATAGATTGGTCTGCAAGTTTTACATGCATACAATCTTTATCGGCTTGAGAATGTATTGACACAGTTTTAACGCCGAGTTCTCTACACGCCCTTATAATTCTGCACGCTATTTCGCCTCTATTGGCTATTAAAATTTTATTGAACACTTGTATCTCCTGTTTTTTCCAAAGCCTCTTTCTTAGTATCTATTAAAAACATTTCCTGCCCATACTCAACAGCCGCGCCGTTTGAAACAAAAGCCTTTACTATTATGCCTTCAACATCGCAAACAATATCTTTTATTATTTTCATAGCCTCAATTTGTCCGACTTTTTGTCCGCTTGTTATTTTGACGCCTTCTCTAATCAAAGGCAGCCCGTCGCCGCCGAGAATATCCGAAAATGTCCCCACCATTATTGACTTTATAGAAACAATAGAGGGGTTTTGAAGGACTTTGTCTTGCTCTTTATCAGATATGATACTGGACGCCGCGGGCTTAACTGATTTATGCGCGCTTTGAGTTTTTGAAGCCGCTCCTATCCCCGTTTGACTTTTCTTAAAATAAATAGAATCGCCGCCGCTTTGATATTTTAATTCTTCAATGTCTGTTTGTCTGATAGATTTTAAAAATTTCTTTAAATCCTGCGTTTCCATAAACTCTCCTACTAATTATATGATTTGCGCCTGCGGACTTGACCCGCAATATCCGTCATTTTCTTCAAAAACGCTTCGCTGGGAAGATGGGATAGGTCTTACCCGCAGACGGCGAATGATGAACTAATTGTCATCCCTTTCCTCAAAAATGCTTTGCGGGAGATTGCAGGTCTTGCCCGCAGGCAGCGGACAATGAATTAATCAGCGTTTCCTTAAGCCCTCTCCACATATTCGCCTGTTCTTGTATCAACTTTTATTTTGTCGCCCTCTTTAATAAAAAGAGGCACTTTAATATCCAAGCCTGTTTCGAGTTTTGCCATTTTAGTCATATTGGAGACTGAATCGCCTTTTATACCCGGCTCTGACTCCTTAATGACCATAGTGATAATTGCTGGGATTTCTATGCCGATGAGTTCCGCTTCAAGATAGGCGGCGTCAACTTCTTGATTTTCTATGAGAAAATTGGCAACTGAACCGACGATTTCTGGAGCAACTGTTATTTGTTCATAAGAATTCATATCCATAAAATTGAAATTATCGCCTTCTTTATATAAAAACTGCTTTTTTTGTCTTGAAAGCGTCAATTCTTCAAATCTTTCGCCGGACTTAAATGTGCGCTCTACGGTGCTGCCTTTTTTGAGATGTTTTATTTTTACTCTCATCACAGCCCCGCCTTTACCGGGCTTATGATTTTGAAACCAAGTAATCTGATAAGGTTCGCCGTCAACTAAAATACATAATCCATTGCGAAAATCCGATGTTGATACCATTTATATCTCCTTTTTCTTTACTATCTGCCGTTTCAATGTTGTTAGACGCGCATATAGCGCGTCTCTACAATTTTTAATATTGCGCCCATTGCGTCATTCCCGAATGTCTTTGTCGGAAATCCATTTTTATTTTTTATTTATACGCGCTTACCGCCATCCCTGCAATTTTAATATTGCGCGCTTGTTAAAACTTCGCAGCCTGTCTTTGTTATCAGTATTGTATCCTCTATTCTTACGCCGAATTGTCCATCCAAATATATGCCCGGCTCTATTGCCGCTGTCATTGGGCATAAAAAAACGCCTTCTGCTTTTGAATTTAGAGAAGGTGTTTCATGAACTTCAATTCCAATACCGTGTCCTGCGGCATGTATAAATTTATCTTTATATCCATTGTTTTCTATTATTTGTCTTGCAGTTTTATCTGCCCAAGAAATATCTAAACCAGCCTTTATTCCGCTTATCACTGCGCTATGAGCGGCTCTGACAATTTTCAAAATCTCATTGATTTTATTAGCAATTTTATCTAAATAGTATGTGCGTGTCAAATCAGATGAATAGCCGTTATAATAGCAGCCTATATCCATCAAAATTGGGTCATAATCTTTGATTTTATAATTTGAACTCTGATGATGCGGATTTGCGGAATTTGCCCCAGCCGCCACTATTGGGGTAAAACTTGCGCTGACATGCTTTTGGGCAAAAAGTTCAAGAACTCTATAATGGATATCAAGTTCGCTCATGCCTATCTTTAACTCTCTTTTTATCATGTCGGCAATCTCTGAAACTATATCGCAAGCCTTTCTAATATTATCTATTTCATAGGCGCTTTTAATTATGCGCAAATCATCTAAAATGCTTGATTTTGCAATGAGTTTTATGTTTTCTTTTGCAAGTTTTTCTGAGAGTTGAACAAAAATTTCGCCATTGATATAGCGCAAATCCACAATAATTTTATTATCATTATTTTCTTTGAGGATTTTACAAAGAGTGTCTATAAATGATTTATCCACTGTAGATATTTGAACGGCATTATCATTTTTAAAATAGTCTCTGACTTGATTTTCTATCATTTTTGAACAAATCGCATGAACTTTTTCTCCCAGAAACACAAGCCAAAATCCATCAAAGCCGGCATTGCTTAGATAAAAAGTTTCCTTTTGATTTGTCCAAAGGAAATTATCGCTTTCAAATTTGTTTTTGAGTTTTTCTATTTTATTTTTCATGTTTTATATTAAACCTCTTGCGCAACCGATACATAAAAATAGATGAACATTGTCGCTGCGGGTCAAGCCCGCAATTGACGATACGGGCGCGGGTCAATCTCATGACACAGACATGGGTATATCTCTCGCTGATGTTTGGGCGCGGTTCAAGCCCGCAAGCAACGCCCAAAATATCTGTTATTTTACCAATCTTGCGATATAGTCTTCGTGATTGTCTTTGATGATAGGGTATTCCGCGTCAAATAAGGGCGAAGATATCATAAAATCAGCCGAACTTCTCGTGCAGGCTACTACAATATTTGCAATGGTAGAAAGCCTAATGAGCGCTTTTATGTCTACATCATGCGGCTGAGTAGTCATGGGGTCTGTAAAAAAAATCAAGATATCTAATTTGTCAGTCGCTATCAAAGCGCCCATTTGTTGGTCGCCGCCAAGCGGACCTGATTTGAGTTTAGTAATATTTGCTTTTATGTTTGGAAATTTTGTTTTAAGAGTTTCCTCAACAAGTCTGCCTGTCGTGCCTGTGCAGATTAAATTGTGAGCGCTGAGCCTTTTAGCATTAAAAGCCACCCATTCCATCATACTATTCTTACAAGCATCGTGGGCGACAAGCCCAATGTTTTTGATTTTGTTCATTTTTTTATCTCCTATATGTTCCCTACATGCTTTTGCGTCCCTCGCCAGCCGCTCCGCGACACCCTCTCCCGTAGGAGAGTGGAAAAGAGGCAATCTGAGGCAATGCGGGATTATTAACAACATTAAACATTTTCAGGGTTTAGGCGTAGCGATTAACACTATTATTTACATGACGCGTTTTGATTTTAGTTTTAAAATGTCCGCTTTTTTGTAATAGCCGCTGTCAAAAATTTCTTTTTGCAAATCTTCTTTATAAACTATTCTCGGCTCTATGAGATAAGCTGGGATTGATTTTGCGCCTACTTTATATGTATTCATATCATTTATGGACGGGTTCTTACCATTTAATATATTATCTGCATTTTCTATGGTCTGTTGGACAAGAAGGCGGTAATCTTTAAATATAGAGCCTTTTTGATATTTATCTATCATCGCTTTGACATTATATGGACGGCAATCTTGACCTGTAATAATTGGAAAAGGTTTGTTTTTTTTATCATCTCCGACTTTATACCCCGCTTTTTTGACAGCCTCTATTACGCCGACTGCAAAAATGTCTTGCGAACATAAAACTGCGTCGAGTTTTTTACTTGTATAAAATTTATTTATGAGTTTCGTCATCACATCTCGAGACTCGTCTGCGCTCATATTTTTCATCGCCGTCGCTTGCAATGAGACGCGCCCTGAATTAAAACGGAGCCGTTCTTTCTGAATATAAGAAGAGAAAGCGTCCATAGCGCCTTTATAATAAAGCCGCGAGTTTTCATCAGACATTGGCGATGAAAAAATCTCAGCATAAAAAGGACCTTTTTGTTGAGTGTTTAATCCCAAAGCCCGCACGATAATTGCGCCTTGCAAATAACCAGTTTTATATGCGTCAAAAGACATATAGCAATCGGTATGGGCGAAATTTTTAATAAATTTATCATAGGCGATCACTTTGACGCCCTTCTTATTTGCCAAAGACAGAGTCTCCGATAAATTTAAATCGTCCACGCAAGCAATTATGAGTAAATCAACTCCGCCGTCAATAAAACTTTTAATTTGAGAATTTTGGATGACGGCGTCGTTTTTGGCAAATTCAAGAGAGACTTTATAACCTTTTTGTTTAAGCCCTTTTTTGAGATTTTCGCCGTCAATTTTCCATCGCTCTATATCTTTGGAAGGCATTGATATGGCGATTTTTTTGTCAGCTCCAAAAGAAGCGGCGCTGATAAAAGACAACAAAAACAAAGCGAATGTGAAATAAAAAAATTTTTTCATAAAAAAACCTATATTGATTTGTTAGTCGCCAATTGCGGGCTTGATATGCAAATCCTGCCGCGCCATGCAGACAGACAACAACAGATGCTGTGGGTCAAGCCCGCAATTGATAACGACAACAAAGATATGAGATACTGCAAAATTGACTTTAAAATGAAAATCGTTTAAAATCCCCGTCGTCAAAAATTAGCGCGCCCATAGCTCAACTGGATAGAGCGTTTGACTACGAATCAAAAGGTTAGAGTTTCAACTCCTCTTGGGCGCAAATCTCAAAAAATAAAAACAAATCTCTGCAAATACATTGCGGAGATTTTTTTATTTTATGCCTTTAAAGAACCATTGATTAATTAAATTCTTTTGCCGCCGCCTGCGGGCTTGACCCGCAACGACGGATTAAAAGCATTTGATAAATTAATCAGCCTCTCCTTAAAATTTATGATTGCTTGAAGTGAAATTTCTTTTGGGATTATTGCGTCTATCGTCTGAATGGTCAAACTTTTTCTTAAATGCGCCTCCGCCGCTATACGGTTTTTCACTTTGAGAGCGTTGCGGAGGTTTTGCAAATTCCACGGTTACCGGCTTTCCTTTTATATTGCTATGAGTTAAAGCGTTAATTATATTTTCCGCATGCTCGCTTGCCACTTCTACAAAAGAAAATGCTTCAAAAATTTTGATATTGCCCACAACATCCGACCCAAGCCCCGTCTCGCCCGTCACAGCGCCGACAAAATCTCCCGGATTTACTCCGTCTTTTTTGCCCGCGCTTACAAAAAGCCGCGCCATGCCGCGCTCTCTTGAACCGGTGTTCTCGCTAAAGTTTTTAGCCTTAGCAAAAATGTCGACTTGCTTGTCCTGTTCTTTTTTTTCTGAAACAAAAAAGAGTTTTAAAAGCGCGCCGGCAACATCTAAAGAAGTGATATTGTCAGAGATTAAAGATTCCGCCAAATGTATATATTTTTCCGTGTCTTTTTCCTTTATAGTTTCTTTTACTTTATCAAACATCGCGGCAGTCTTTATATTTTCCACTTCGGAAAGCGACGGGACAGTCATTCTTTTTATATTTGCTTTCGTGTATTTTTGAATATCGCGCAATTTATACATATCTTTGCCCGACACAAAAGAATAAGCCTTACCCGTTTTGCCGGCTCTGCCCGTTCTGCCTATTCTGTGGACATAATCTTCGTCGTCTTTTGGGATATCGTAATTAAAAATTATATCGACATCGTCCACATCTATGCCTCTTGCCGCAACATCTGTGGCTATTAAATTTTCTATAGAGCCGCTTCTAAATTTGCCCATAACTCTATCTCTCTGAGACTGATTCATATCTCCATGTATGGCGTCGGCGCTATAACCTCTCGCCTGCAAACTTGCCGCAACTTCGTCAACCATTCTTTTGGTATTACAAAAAACTATTGAAAGTTTGGGATCATACATATCAAGACATCTTGTTAGCGCTTCAAGTTTTTGATGCTGGCGAATGTCAAAATAGTATTGTTCTATCAAAGGCACAGTCAATTTTTCGTTTGCGATTTTTATGCTTTGAGGATTTTTTTGATATTTTTTTGTTAGAGATAAAAATTCTTTAGGCATGGTGGCGGAAAAGAAAGCCGTTTGTCTTTGCGCTGGAACATTTTTCAAAATAGACTCTATATCGTCTCTAAAACCCATATCAAGCATTTCGTCGGCTTCGTCAAGAACGACTATTGAAACGCCGTCGATTTTTAAAGTTCTTCTTTCCAAATGGTCTATCACTCTGCCGGGAGTGCCTATTACTATTTGCGCTCCTCTTGATAGAGCCTGTATTTGTCTGCCTATGGGCTGTCCGCCGTAGACCGGCAAGATATTTATGCCTTTTTTATATTTAGCTAAAAGTTTTAACTCTTCGCTTACCTGTATGGCAAGTTCTCTAGTCGGACAAAGTATGATTGCTTGAACCGCTTTATTTTTAGCATTCACTTTTTCAAGTATGGGAATGCCGAAAGCCGCAGTTTTTCCCGTGCCTGTTTGGGCTTGCCCTATAATATCAACGCCTGTCAACATGCGAGGTATGGCAAGCGTTTGTATGGGCGTTGATTCTTCAAAACCCAAATCAGCAGTAGCCTTTAATATCTCATTTGACAGTCCCATCTCATTAAACTTCAATGTATTCATTTTTCCTCCAACTGTAGTATAGCGCTTACTGCGCTTAAATCGGCATCGGTATCGGCGCACCCATCTTTTGTAAGACCGACAAATTGAACAGCCAAATCATAATCTTTCAATAATTTAAAAGCCAAATCCCCTTCATAAAAACAAGCAATGCCCAAAACGGCTTTAGGATGGACGGTTTCAATAATTTTTGTTATAGCCCTGCCGCCTTTTAAAATATAGACGGATTTATATCCAAAATCTTTTGCGAGTTCATTGATTGCGCCGATTTTGCATTGCCCGCAATTTGCGCAGATATAATAACTATCGCGCTCCTCGGCTTTACACAAAGAAGTTTTGCGCATACAATGCGGAACAAAAATGATTCGCTCATTAAACGGCGTTTTGGAGAATTTTTTAAGAAAAGTTTTGTTTTGTTTTTGAGTAAAAACCCTGCGGGCTTGTTCCTTGCTCTTTTTCACTATTTTACATAAGTTCATAGGCGGGATATTAGCAAAAATGGTGAAATACTACAATGACACGCACACAGCAAAGGCTTCTCGCAAGTTGCGCAAAAGGGGATAACGACAAAGGCAACGACCGCGCAAGGAGCGCAAAACGGCAAAAACAGATAGAAGATAGGCAAGGGGAAAGAGAAAAGACGACAAGATAATTAAAAAACAAAAAACTTATAGGGCGGGTTTCAAACCCGCCTGCTATTATGAAATGCGAAAAGCAAACAAACGGTAAGGACAAGCGGCAAAAAAACAAAAATAGACCTCTTGCATAATTGATATACAAAAAATGTAAGAATATAAGGATGTTATTGTGGACTTGCTATTCGGTGCGGGTTTGACCTGCGCGGCATAGAAAATATAAGCCATATTCAAATTAAGCGTCAATCTCACAACCATGGTAAAGCCGCGCCCAGCGCGTCATTCCCGAATGTCTCTGTCGGGAATCCACTTTTGCCATTGCCTTTTTTAACTTGGATTCCCGATAACAAATTTCGGGAATGACGAATAAAAGGCTTGCCCTATTTTCAAGCGAGTTGATGACGACGGTAACTCGCTGTGCGCCCTGCAATTTCGCGCAAAATGGCAATGTCCGTCTATTTTATATGTTGATTGCGCAAGAGGTCTAATAGAATTTGTAATGAAATGCTTCGTATGGATTGGTATTGCGGCGGGAGGGGATATGTATGATTTTTTTGGGGTTGATTTCAATTTTTATATTGATTTTTCAATGTATTTTTGATTTCATCAGATTTCCGAAGGGGGCATTGCTTTGGACGGACGAGTTTAAACCAAGCCCATACAATATTTAGGTTTTTTGAAGGTTTTGATTTCGTTTTAATTTATTTCGTCCAAGTCTATGATGTTTATTTTTATGTCTTCGTCTTCTTCGTCCTCTTCTTCTTGCGGGGGTAAGAGGCGCGGGGAGAGCGTCTCTGCATTTTGGTATTCTTCTTCATTTTCGTCTTGGTTTATTGTTTCTTGGATTTGGGTTATTTGTATGACTTTGCGGCGATTGTTGTTTTGATCGACGGCTTTATACCTTTCTTTCGCGCTTATTGTCTTTTGTCTGTTGGGAACATACTCTACCACTATCTCCGCGCGCCTGTTTCTTGCTTTGCCTATGTCTGTCTCGTTGCTGGCTATCGGCTCTCTTATTCCTTTAAATCCTATGTATCTCATACTCTTTAACGCTATCCCATTCCTATACAACTCCTCATACACCGCTTTCGCTCTCATTAAACTTAAATTCTTATTGCTCTTCTCGCTTCCTACCGCGTCAGTATATCCTCCTATCACTATCATCGTATAGTCTAACTCTTTTATCCTTTGCGCAGCCTCTCTTATACTCTCCTTAGACTCGCGGCTTAACGCATAACTTCCCGTCTCAAACTCCGCAGCTAACATCTTTATCACTTTCACTTCTTGCGCTTCATACTCTATCTGCCTCGCTTTTTCTACCAACTCTATCGCCCTGCCGTCAGCTTCTAACATTCTCTCACGGCTCGATTTGCCTAACCCATAGTTTATCCCAGCATTTATATAGTATCTCTCAAAATCCTGACCATAACTCTTATTTGCGTTTATAAATGTTGCAACTTTTTGCGTCCACTGATACTCTATTGCGCCGCCCACACCTATCTCCACTCCGCTATCGCTTGCGTATATCTCCATCTCTTTTGACCCTTGCGCTTTGCTTAAACTTATCTCGTATTGCGGGACATTCCCCAACAACACATACCCGCCATACCCCCTTATATTCCACTTCAAATCTCCTTTCTCATCGCCTATCCCTATCCCTACTATACCCTTGCTTCTTATATACGCTTTGCTTTTTATGCTCACTTGCGCGTCTCCGCTTCCAACCTCTTGCATATCTTCGCTAAATAATCCCACATTCTTTATCCCTATATACGGCTTTATGTCTATACTGTCTGTCACATTTATCACATACTCGCCTTGCGCATTTGCCCTCAATATATACGCATTGCCGCTTAATGTCGGATTTGACTCGTAATCAGGCAACGCTATATTCCTGTTTATATCAAAAGCGCTTATTCCTATACCTACAATTCCCTTGATATTTACTTTGTTGTCCCTATACCAACCTCCGTATAAGCCCATCTCTATATCGTTGACGCTTGCTTTGTCCGTATCCTCTTTTACCTTTTTGCCCCTATACTCCGCATATATTCCCCCTATACTGTTTTCCCCCTTAAACGCCTGTATCCCTCCTACCACCCCTACCATCTCTTGCTCGCTTTTTCCTATCGCTTCCTCTCCCTCATACGCGCTGTTTGCTCCTTGCGCTTGCGCCCAAACCTCTTTCGTCTTTCTTTGCGCGTCCCTCGCAGTTAACTCTTTCATCTTATTGTAAATCTTTTCTTCGCTGTCATCTTCTAACGCTCCTGTTATCGCCCTCGCTATAAACGAACCGCTCACTTTGTCTAATATCTTTTTTGTCCCTTCAAACTTCCTGTCGCCTTTGGCATCCTCTTGTTTGCCAAGTATTGACATCGCTGTCGCTAAATCGCCTATACCCCCCGCGTCCGTCATACTGTCAAACATCTGCGCAACTTCGCGCTCATTGTGCGTTAATCCAGATATGTATCCGTTAAAGTTGCTTACCCCATTTATCATTAAGTCCACACGGTTAGAATAGTATCTTAGTTTTGTCGCTACATTATATAACCCAGCGCTGTATTGCTCCCCGCTCTCGCTATAACTTTGTCCTACCCTCCCATACCCGCCGCTTATCGGAACATAATTGGCAAAATATCCGCTTATATCTCCCCTGATTATCGTCGTTGAACTGTTTCCTATTCCCCCGTATATCTCTACCTCTAATTTCGCTCCCTGCCTTTCTTCTATATCTATACCGCTTGCGCTTATCATCTCTATCGCATCGCTTGTCCCTTTGGCTATGTTCGCGTTCAACTTTAATGTTCCCCCTATACTTGAATCCCTGTCTAACCTTACCTTCCCCATAAACCGCCCGTCCCCAATAAACTCTAATCTCGTCATTTCCCGCGTAGTCAATCTTCCTATCTCGGCTGTGTTTACTTTCTTTTTGCCGTCTTTTAATTGCGTCATGTCTATCAATACCGTCCCTTCCCTTATATCAAAACTACCCAAATACTTTATGTATCCGCTAACTATCGCCGTCCCTTGCCCATTCTTGTCTATCATGCTTTGCGTTGAACCCATTATCCCGCTATATAACTCTATACTGCCAGTCGTGTCCACATTCAATAATAAGTTTGACCTGCCTTCCACATATATGTCATTGCTCTGTAACTGGCGCGATTGATTGTCCTTAAATACCGCTTTCACATTTTTCGCGTTTATCGATACAGTCGAATTTATCAAGTATATCGCTCCGCCTTCCCCGAACGCAGTGTTGCCTATAAATAGTATGTCTCTGTCTGTCTCAAACTTGCCTATGTTTAACCCGCTCTCTATCTCGTTAACATATATCGCTCCGCCACCGTTTTGTTTATCACCAACCCTTTGCGCCATCGCCGTGTTTCCTACCGCCTCTATGTTTAATATGTCTATCCTCTCCCCATTGTTCTTTCCCAACGCTAAAAATCCTCCGCTTTGCGCCACATTGTAATACGCCTGTAAGTATCTCACTCCGCTAAAATCTATTATCGATACCACCCCTGCCTCTGTCCCAAACGACGCTACCCCGTC
>JAITTG010000113.1 GCA_031287095.1 Candidatus Parendomicrobium reticulitermitis
GCGATAAACACGCCAAGACAAACTAAAACATTACAAAAAATCCCATAAACCAAAGCGCCGCTAAATGAAAGAGATGATTTGGCTGCGGCGAGTTTTATAGTATAAACTGCCAAACCGCCGTCTGTATAATTGAGTTGTCCCAAAAAAGCGCACCCCGCCGCAACAAGCAAGGCGCCGAGCATATTTCCAAAATATACAAAAACCCAATTTTTGAGCATATCAAGCGCGGATATTTTTTTCTCCAAAACAGAAATCACCATCAAATTATTTCCAGTAAAAAGTTCCGTTCCAGACCCCATAACAATAGACAAACCAAAAGCAAAAATCAATCCGGTAATAATGCGCGCTGTTCCAACATTAGCAATATCGTGCGCCGCCGTGCTTGAAACCACGCAAGACATAGCGATAGTAAATCCCGCCAAAACCCCAAGCAAAACCATTTTCCACACAGCGCGCTTAGCCTTAACAAAACCCGCCTGAGCATAATTTGCGGTGACTTCCGCAGGACTAAATAAATTCATTTTTTCTCCTTTTTTATTGATTTTTCAATGTAATTTTTGTTTGTTTGGGCGAATGGTTATTTGCCCCTACGATTTTACCGCTTATTTTCTGCTATCTTGTATTATCTTCCAATAGCCGCTTTTTGTTGAGCCTATATGTTGTATTATGTGATTTTATTGTCTTTTATAGGGGTTGCATTTATGCAACCCTTCTTATTTTTGCAGGACGGCATAAATGCCGCCCCTACAATTTATTGCCGTTACAACAAAAATTCATTCCAATTGGTTTTGTCGATTATTTTGAAACTTGAGTTTGGGTATTGGGATAGAAAAGTTTTGGGCGGTTTGGCGCTATCTTTGCTGAATTTTAATTCATAACCTTCAAGTTTGCCGTTGGATTCTTCTATATAGTCGACTTCTTCCCAATTGTATGTTCTGTAAAAATATTGATTTGCCGAATTTGAGTTTATTTGATTATTTTTTTTGCGCTCTATAATACAGAAATTCTCCCATAATGCGCCGCTGTCTGAACGCAAATTGAGCGGAGCGAAAGATTGTAAAAGAGCGTTTCTTATGCCTAAATCGTAAAAATAAATTTTTACGGATTTTGAGATTTCTTTTCTGCGGTTTCTGCTGAAAGAATGCAATTTAAAAATCACAAAACATTTTTCAAGCAAATCTATATATTTTGATATTCAATTATCAGTTTTAGAATTAATTTGTCAAAAAACCGCTACAATATCTCCCAAACGCCTTTTTTGGTGGCGCCGATGTGGCGGATTTTGTTTTTGACTTTTAACGCTTTTATATTCCACTTAGCGCCGTCCATTGTTAAACCTAATACTATGGCTAACTCTTTTGTTGTGATGGCGGGATTTTTCTTTATGGCGTCTAATATTATTTTTTGGCTTTTGGAAATGCCTTCTGTGTTTTCTTGGGTAGTTTTAGCAATTGTTTGAATAGGTTTTGATTTTTCTTGGGTAGTAATTTTAGGTTCTGTGGTTGTTTTCTCCATTTTGGGGGATGGTTGTTGAGATTTTCCTTTTGACAAGATTGTTTCAGCGTCAAAAAAATTGTTTTTAAACTTGAAAACTGTTACCGAACCTTTTCCTGTTGAATTGTTTGATTCTCTTTGATATGACATTTTTATCCTCCTATATTGATTAGTCATTAGACCCCTTGCACAACCGACATATAAAGTATTTATTTTTTTGTTGTGTAGGGGTAAATTATTATTTGCATGTCGTTTGGGGTTATTAACAGCATTAAACCCTTTCAGTGTTTAGATACAACGATTAACTTTAGATTCCACGCACGCTTTTGCGTCCCTCACCCGCCGCTTTGCGACACCCTCTCCCGTAGGAGAGGGGAAAAGAGGAAAAGAGGAAAAGAGGCAATACGAGGTTATTAAAAACATTAAATCCTTTCGGTTTTTTTTCTGTTCGGGCAAATGATTATTCGCCTATACAATTTCTGTGTTTGTTTGTCGTTCGTTCAGCTTTGTCGTTTTTTCCCTTTATGTATGAAACGCGCTCCGCGAAGCATTTTGAGCGTATTTTGGCAGAATTTGTCTGCACGCGTATAGCGGCGCTATCCACGCAGACAAATTGTGTCAAAAGACGCCAAAAGGCAAAGCGACTTTCCAGTCGCACTTAACTTACAGCCAGTCGTGTGTAATCGCGGCTTCGCCGCACCTTATTGTCTGCGCGCGTATAGCAGCGCTATCCACGCAGACAAACTTGTCAAAATACGCCAAAAGGCAAAGCGACCTTCTAGCCGCACTTAACTTACAGCCAGTCGTGTGTAATCGCGGCTTCGCCGCACATAGTTTTTTTATCTGCGCCTTTTTATTATCGCAATACAAGCGTTTAGTTCTTGAGAATTTAAGAGTTTGCTCATTATTAGAAAAACTATTATTGCGGACATAATTGCCAAGAATACGGCTATATATATATTGCTTGTTATATTGACGCTTACAAAATAGGCGCTTGCGCCTGCCAATATTGAAGATATTAAGGTTTTGCCGCCAGAGACTAGTATATTTTTAACGCCAAGCCGCCCGATTTTTTTTCTTAAATAATAGGCAAGTAAAAACAAATTTAAGTATGACGATGCGGCTGTGGCAAGAGCAAGACCGCCTACCCCCATTCTATACATTAAGAGAACGCACAAAATCACATGAACAAACATAGCGGCGGCGGCAGTTTTTACAGGCGTTTTTGTGTCCTGAAAAGAATAAAAAACATTGGCGTATAATTTGGCGGCGGCATAAGCGGGAAGTCCCAAAGAATAATAAAAAAGAGCGGAATTTGTCATAAGGGATGCGGTTAAATCAAACCTGCCGCGCTCAAATAAAACCCTTATTATCGGAAAGCCGATTAACATCAAGCCTATTGCCGCAGGTATTAAAGTAAAAAGTGAAAATCTTATTGAATAATCAAGCGAATTTTTAATGCTATCCATATCTTTTAAAGCCGCCGCTTTAGACATTGCGGGCAAAGAGACGCTGGCAAGGGCAAGCCCGAAAATAGCAAGCGGCAATTGCATTACTCTATTGGAATAATACATAGCCGTAATAGAGCCGCTGTCTAAAAATGAAGCGCAGATATTGTCAACAAAAGCGTTGATTTGGTCAACGGATAGTCCAATCAAAGATGGAATCATCAAAAAAACTATCTTTTTTATAGCGGGATGTTTTAAATTTATTTTGAATTTCAGACTATATCCCAATTTTTTAAGATTGGGCAATTGTATAAGAAAGTGCAAAGCGCCGCCCGCAATTACCGCTATGGCAAGACCTTTTATTTGGTCTTGGGGATAAACTATGAGCGGAACAAAAATTAAAACATAAAAAATCTCAGAAAAACTCAAAGAAGCGGGCGCAAGCGCAGGCAGAAAAAAAGAATAAAGCGTATTTAAAACGGCAAGCAAAAAAGCGGCAAGGCATATAAAAAATATAAAAGGAAACATCAGTCTTGTTAATTCTATAGTAAGCGCCATTTTTTCAGGGTCGCTTGTAAAACCCCAAGCGATGATTTTGACAAGTTGGGGGGAAAAGAACATTCCAAGGATTACTATTACAATTAAAAGCAAAAAAAGCGCGGTAAAGACCGCGCTTAACATTTTTTGAACTTCGCTTTTTTCTTTTGTGTGAAGATATTGGCTAAAAACAGGTATGAAAGCGGCGGAAAATGAACCTTCTCCTAACATTCGTCTAAAAAGATTGGGGATTCTAAAAGCGGCGTAAAAAGCGTCTGCAAACATTCCTGCGCCGAAAGCGTTCGCTATAAGCATATCTCTAATATAGCCGAGCATGCGGGAAATAGTAGTGCCAAAAGCGGTTTTTCCCGCGTTTTTTGTAAGGGTTTTATTTTCCACTTGGATTTGCCGGCGTTACGGTTGGATTAACATTTACAAAAGCCGGGATAACAAATCTGTCGGAAATATAGTCGCCTCTATAATCTTGAAGATTTGCAATTTTGAGGTCTAAATATCTTGCGTTTAAAACCACATCCGCCGGAAAAGATTTTCTAACTATTATTTCGTCCATAGCGGGCGATATAAAACCTTTCCAAGAGGCTAATTCTTCATTGTTTTTGTTGACGAGAACAAAGGATATCTCAATTTCTTTATTTTGCGCATTTTTTATACTCACTTTAACATTGA
>JAITTG010000071.1 GCA_031287095.1 Candidatus Parendomicrobium reticulitermitis
TGCATATAAGCCCCCTTTGTTTGAGCCTAAATGCTACATTATTTAACTCCCTTTCGGTGTCATCCCTTAAATGATATTTCACCTTTTATTTCGGTGTCATTTTAGATGATTAAATGCGGGATCTTGACAATTTAGAATATAGGTGGGATGCATATCAAGACGAATCTAATAAGAATTTATGGCATGTAACTTTTATCACTACACATCCAGATACACCTGATATAAAAACGGGAAAGAAAAAACCGCATCAAACTGAAAATAAATTTATAATCAATCTTTCTGAAAATACAATATCAGGGGATGACATGTCAGCCCCATTTCTTATAGGGTTTGAATCAATGGGAGAATTATCTTCCTCCAATAAAAAAGTGGATTGGAAAAAAGAATCAACAGTTCCATTACAACAAATAAAAGGTGATCAAAAATGAAAAAATTGTTTTTGTTATTTTTAGCGCTATCAATATTTGGGACGATTCATGTTTTTTCTAAACAAGAAGCCACTGAGGAAGAAGTCATCGAAATGGCGAGAAATCAAAAAGGGGGATTATATTTAAACAAATTAGGAGATACAGTCGAAGAACAAATAATGGGAGGTTATGCCGATAAGAGAAAAATGTTTATAGAAGAATTGAAAAAGAAATATCCCAATATTACAACTATTCAAGGACCAGATGGAGGGCTGATTATGCAAGACTTTAAAAAGGAAACTTCCGATGAATACACGACATGGCTATATGAGATGTATCAATCTCATATCGTAGAATATAGGTGGGCGGCATATCAGAACGAATCTAATAAGAATTTATGGCATATCACTCTTATTATTACCAATTTAAAGTTTCAAACTGATAAATATGAGTTTATAATCGACCTTTTTGAAAATACAATGTCGGCAGTGGGTGATGATGGGTCAGCCGGATATCTTATAGGGGCTGAATTATGGTGGGAGTTATCTGCCCCCGATAAAATAGTGGATTGGCAAAAAGAATCAACAGTTCCATTACAACAAATAAAAAGGGGGCAAAAATGAAAAAATATATCCCATTGTTATTAATTAGCATAGCAATCAGTTTTACCGGCTGCGCGGCAACTCTTTTCCACACAAAAGATTTCGGAGTAATTAAGGAATATAAAATAACTGACAAAAAAACCAGCATTCATCTTTCAGGGCAATTGGTTGATGAAAATGGAAAAGGTTTGAAAAATCATAGATTGTTGTCTAATCCTCATTTTGGACCCACAATCACAACTGACGACAATGGTTTTTTTAGTTGTTCAGATGATTTTTTTTATAATTTTACAACAATAGATATAACCTTTTCGGATTTACAAGGCGGAGCATTTCAAAGAGGCGAAATCGTTGAAATTTTAAATCCGGCAAAACTTATTTACAAGGTTGAAAACAGTACCATAAACACTTATGCGGTTTTTGTTAAGAAAGTAAATAAAGACGGCAATAATTTTGATATTCTTGAAACGATAGAACAAAAAATCAAACCGCTTTCCCGCAAAATTATGCTGACAAAAAGCAAGTTTCAAAGTGAAAAAAATAAAAAGTTATATGAGGCTAATGTTGCAAAAGAGGAAAAAGAGGAAGCAGAAAGAATTGCAAAAGAAGAAAGAGAGGAAGCAGAAAGAGTTGCAAAAGAAAAAAAAGAGGAGGCAGAAAGAATTGCGGCGAAAAATAAAGCAGAATTAGAAAAACTTGCGCAAGCAAGAAAAGCGGAAATTGAGCAAATTGAAAAAGAAAGAAAAGTTAATGAAGTAGTAAAGAAAATGAAATCCGGCGTTTTTACCTTAAATGATGTAGCAAAACATTCTATAAATGATGTTATAACGGCTTTTGGGATATATACCGATTGGAATTGGAATTATTCAGCAGATGCAATAGTCAGTGTAAAAAAAGGAACCTATGTTTGTTTTTTGGCTATTATTGTGTGGGATGCAAGCATTCCATCTTTTCTTGCCGCTCCAGAGACTTCTTATGGGTATAGGCATATACCTCTAGTGTATGTAGAGGGTTTAGACACAGATTTATTCTATCATGGACGAGTGGTTCAGATATATGGGAGACTTACGGGGACAGTAAAATTAAGTAATTCGTCAACATTTCCAAGGGTGGAATCGTATGTGATAATCCCTACAAAATACTAATGGAGTCAAAAATGAAAAAATTACAGCAAGCATTACTCATCGTTATCGCAATCTTGTTTTTACCTATATCGGTTTATGCCGCTACTTTGGAACAGTTAAAGGCGTCGGCATACAAGGGGAATGCTCAGGCTTCACTTGAGTTGTCCAGAATTTATGCCCCAAGCGCAGATAGAACGAGTTATATCTATTGGCTTCTGATGGCTGCCGACCATGGATTTGTTGAGGCTCAGCGAAATCTTGCAGTGCAATTTGAAGCGCTTGGTTTTACGATAGGCGACCCGATAGGTAATCAGATAGCAAAATCTTTTTTAGCGGCTATTGTTATCTATTATTATCAAAAAGCCGCAGAACAAGGCGATGAACAGGCAAAAAAACGATTATTAGATATTGTAAATTAGTAGCAAAAATAATGTCCACAAGATATTAAAAAAGTTGATATTTGCCGAATTTAATATCGAAAATAAAACAAAAAGATGTCAAAAAATAAAAAAGAGAGGACAAAACATGAAAAATTTATTATTTGTATCGCTTATGGTTATACTATTTGGTTTCACAAGTTATGCTGTTGGAAATCAGCAATCTGAGAATATGGTTAGAGAAATTACCTACTATTTGGGTCAACATTACAAATCTGAAAATACATTTTATATATTGAATTACAATAAATATTTTACACCTAATAGTAGTGAAGATGGTCATCTTAGTGATGAATGGCTAAATTGGTCTTCCTTTTCTACAAAAGTTGGAGATATGTTCAAATCCGCTTCAAACTTATACGAATCTGATTTCATTATAGCAGTTGAATTAGTTAAAATTGACGATGGTTATCCTTATGCTGATTTTAAAATTTATTTAATACAAGGAGATAAAATTCTTAAAATTTGGGAAATTTCAAAATATGATTATCATATTGATGCTGCTAGTGGATCATTCTAGAAATCCCTGATGATTTGATGCTAATTATAAATTCTAAATCTCTTACCCATACTCTTATTTGAAACAAAAAATCCTCCTATTGCAGTAAGCGATAGGAGGATTTTATTTTTCAATTATACCATTGCAAAATTAGGCGCAATCCCTAACACATCTGCAAAATGCGCAACATTAGCAAAAGATAGATTAGGGTATTCCGACAGCATTTCCCACCTTTATAAACTTTCTTATCATTATGGCTTTTTCAATATCTGCCGTTTGTCTTTTTTATCGGCAGAGTTTTGAAATAAAACATAAAACTGATAAAATCAAAGCGGTTATAGTCGGTCAAGTATATATAGGAGGAGAACAAATGCAAATCAATTACAATGAAAAATTAAAAAAACTTCCGCCTTATCTTTTTATTGAGATAGATAGAAAGAAAAACGAAGCAAAAGCAAGAGGCGCCGATATTATTTCTTTGGGAGTTGGAGACCCCGATATGCCTACGCCCGCTCATATTATAAAGTCTATGCAAGATGCCGTCGCAAAACCGTCTAATCACCAATATCCTTTCGGCGCGGGCATGCTGTCTTTTAGGAAAGCGGTTTGCGATTGGTATAAAAGTAGATTTGGCGTTGATTTAGAGCCTGATGAAGTCTGCTCTTTAATCGGCTCAAAAGAGGGGATTGGTCATATTCATTTAGGTTTTATTAACCCGGGCGATGTTGTTTTAATCCCGGAACCCGGCTATCCCGTATATAATACAGGAACGATTTTTACAGACGGCGTCCCTTATTTTATGCCTTTGCTTGAAGAAAACAATTATCTGCCCGATTTAGACGCAATTCCATCCGATATAGTTAAAAAAGCAAAAATCATTTTTGTAAATTATCCCAATAATCCCACAGCGGCGATCGCCCCAAAAGAGTTTTATGTCAAACTCATAGATTTCGCAAAAAAGAACAATATAATAGTTGCGGCGGATGCGGCATATTCAGAAATTTTTTATGACGACAATGATAAGCCTATGAGTTTTCTTGAAGTTGAAGGCGCAAAAGAAGTCGGCGTGGAATTTCATTCTCTATCTAAAACTTACAATATGACAGGTTGGCGCATAGGCTGGGTTTGCGGAAATAAAGATATAGTAAAAGGCATATCCACAGTAAAAGATAATTATGATTCGGGAGTTTTTTGCGCTGTGCAAGAAGCGGCAATTACCGCTTTGAGCGCCTCGCAAGATTGCGTAGCAAAACAGAGAATTATATATAAGGAAAGGCGCGATGTTTTGGTAGAAGGGTTAACAAAAATCGGCTGGCAAGTTAGAAATCCAAAAGCCACATTTTATGTATGGGCAAAAACTCCTAAAAATTATACTTCCGCCCAAACAGTTTCAAAATTGCTTGACGAAGCCGCAATAGTTTGCACTCCCGGCAACGGCATGGGCAAAAGCGGAGAAGGATATATTCGTTTTGCCCTAACAGTAAGCGCCGCAAGAATAAAAGAGGCGGTAGAGCGCATTTCAAAAATCAAATTCTAAGATATACCAATGTAGGGTGCGGGTTTCAAACCCGCTCGCTTGGACGAATGGTGACCCCAAACGGGAAAGGGTAAAGACAAACGGCGAACAAACGACAAAAAACAAACGGCAAATGGTAAAGGACAAACGACAAAACACAAAAACAAAAATTGAAATAGCGGGTCGTGTATGTAGGTTTTGTATGGGTATGTTTGACTTTCGTCCGCCCTTACGGTATGCGCGCAATTGTCCGTCTGTTTTATATATCAGTTATGCAAGAGGTCTAATGCGAATCATAGAAGTCAAAAATCAAGAACAAATTAAAATAGTCGTCTCTCTTGCCGATGAGATTTGGCATGAGTATTATTCTAAACTTCTTTCTCAAGCGCAGATAAATTACATGCTTGAAAATTTCCAATCTTTGTCCGCCGTCAATCGTCAAATAAAAGATGAAAATTATCATTATTTTCTGCTCCAAGATAATGGAGGCTCTTTTGAGGGGTTCTTTGCCGTCGTCCCTCAACCGCAAGAAGAAAATCTCTTTTTAAGCAAAATATATATAAGGAAAGACAGCCGCGCCAAAGGTTATGGCAGGCAATCAGTTTCTTATATAAAAGATTTCGCAAAAAATGCCGCTCTTAAATCCATTACTCTTACGGTAAATAGAGAAAATACAGATTCCATAAAGGCTTATGAAAAAATCGGGTTTAAAATAGCCGAGACTATGGATACGCAAATCGGTCAGGGCTTTGTTATGAATGATTATAAAATGAAATTGGGGTTCTAAATGGACATTCATCAAATTATGTGGCTTGTTTTTTGGATTGTAATCGCCTCTGCTTTTTTTGTAGATATTTTTATTATGAGCAGACGCAAAGAAGCGATTACTCTTAATAAAGCCGCCAAAATGGTTTGTATTTGGGTTAGTTTGGCTTTGCTTTTTGCAGGGGCTGTATATTTTGCTTTTGGCAAAGAAAAATTCTTTGAATTTCTCACAGGCTATATCGTGGAGTATTCCCTTTCAATAGACAATATGTTTGTTTTCTTGATGATTTTTACATATTTTGCCATACCCGCCCAAAATCAGCATAAAGTTTTGATTTTCGGCATTATCGGCGCGATTGTTTTGAGGTTTCTTTTTATTTTTATCGGCGTTGAACTTATCAATAATTTTACTTGGATGATTTATGTTTTCGGAGCCATTTTGATTTGGACAGGCATAAAGATGTTAAAAGGCGGCAATGAAGATAAAGATCCAAGCAAAAATATAGCCTTTGTAATCCTAAAAAAAATCTTTCCGTTCAAAGACGACCATCAAACGGCAAATTTCTTTATAAAAGAAAACGCCGTCCTTTTTGCCACCCCAATGCTTGCCGCCGTATTTGTAATAGAATTATCCGATGTAATTTTTGCCGTAGATTCAATTCCCGCCGTCCTTTCTATCACAAGAGACGCATTTATAGTGTATAGTTCCAATATCTTTGCAATTTTAGGACTTAGAGCGCTATACTTTATGCTTGCCGGTCTTGCCGACAAATTCCGCCATTTAAAAATCGGCGTAGCCGTGATTTTATTTTTTGTAGGCGTCAAAATGCTTATTTCTCATTATGTCCATATATCGTCAATATTATCTCTATTGATAATTTTGACGATTATTATCATATCCATAGCCGCATCTTTGGCTTATAATGATAAAAATAAGGTATAGAAATACGAAAAGGGAGCATATTCGCCGCTTGCTTTTTTTGATAAATATCAATACAATTCCGCTTATCCCAAACAAAAGAATGTCAAATTTTAAACTACTAAAAAGTCTATAAAGGCTTTTTAGAGAAATAAAAAAGCAGAACAATTCTGCTAAATACAAAGGAGGAAATTATGGTTTCATTTTTTGTAGCGCTGGCGATTCTGATTGGCGGCTACCTTATTTATGGTAAGGTAGTTGATGGGGGATTCGGTCCTGACGACCGCAAGACTCCCGCCGTAGAGCATCCAGACGGCGTGGACTTTGTCCCAATGAAGAGTTGGAAAATTTTCTTAATTCAACTCTTAAACATTGCGGGTCTTGGTCCAATTTTCGGAGCTGTTGGAGGCGCTCTTTGGGGACCTCAAGTGTTTTTGTGGATTGCGCTCGGAACAGTTTTTGCGGGAGGCGTTCACGATTACTTGTCAGGAATGATAAGTTTGAGAGAGGACGGAGCAAGCATCGCTGAGATTTCAGGCAAATATCTCGGCAATGGTATGAAAATGGTAATGCGCATTTTCACAGTGATTTTGTTGATTTTTGTAGGAACTGTGTTCTGGACTGGTCCTGCCGGTCTTCTTGCAAGAATCACAGGCTTTAATCCTATTATATCGGGCTTTGGTTTCTGGGTAATAATTATTTTCATTTATTATTTCCTTGCGACTATGTTTCCTATTGACAAAATCATTGGAAGAATTTATCCGATATTCGGCGCCGTCTTGATAATTATGGCGCTTGGAATAGCGGGCGGAACGCTGTTTGGCGGATATACTATGCCCGAATTCACATTTACAAATGAGCATCCCAAAGGGCTGGCATTATGGCCGTTTATGTTCATAACTGTGGCTTGCGGAGCAATCAGCGGTTTCCATTCTACGCAGTCTCCAATTATGAGCAGATGTATGCAGACAGAAAGAGACGGTCGTAAAGTTTTCTACGGCGCAATGGTCGCAGAAGGCATAATAGCTCTTATTTGGGCGGCGGCAGGCTGCGCTTTCTATCCTACATTGTCGGCTCTTGCGGCGGCGGGCGCTCCGGCGAATGTCGTGTATGAAATTTCAATCGGAATGCTTGGAGCTTTCGGCGGAGTTCTTGCAATGCTTGGCGTTGTGGCATGCCCTATAACGAGCGGCGATACGGCGTTTAGAAGCGCAAGACTTTCTCTTGCCGATTGGTTTAAAATTGACCAAGGACCTATAAAGTTTAGATTGCTTATTGCAATACCTCTTTTGGGCGCAGGCGCAATACTTAGTCAATTTGATTATCAAATTATATGGAGATATTTCGCTTGGTCAAATCAGACTCTTGCGGCTATAGTTTTATGGGCTGGCAGCGTCTATTTGTTTAAGCATGCCAAAAAGAAAATCTATTGCATAATGGCGGCAATTCCTGCGACATTTATGACGGCTGTAACAGTGACTTATATTTTCATAGCGCCGGAAGGGCTTAAACTTCCCGCTTATATAGGTCAACCCGTAGGCTTCATAGCGGCTGCAGTATGTTTATTCCTTTTCATTGTGTTGATAGTAGGCAAAGGAAACAAGAAATAAAGAAGCAAGAAGTATCAATGTCTTGATTGTCAGTTTCAAAAAGAAAAAGGGCGTCCATAAAACGCCCTTTTTCTTTTTGGATAATGCCGAATAATCCTTATCAAATCATTTAAAAATGACGCGAATCAGCAAATTTAAAATATGAGTTTTTACAAGAGTTTGCGAGATTTAGGTTTGCCGCTTGCGGATTTTTGTATTTGTCAATTGCCGGGTTGACCAGCGTCCCATGTCGTCAATTGCGGGCTTGATCCACAATTTCCGCCGTTTCCTTTCTCCGTCATTCCCAAGTGTCTATATCGGAAATCCACTTTTTAATAAAATCAAAACAAATAAAGCCTTAATAGCGGATTTATCACTTTTTTGCAAAGCCCTTTTTTAGTATAATCCCAACTATCATGAATAAACAATCATCGCAAATAAGGAAAGAATTTTTAGACTTTTTTAAGAAAAACGGCGCAACAGTAGTTCCTTCGGACTCGCTTATCCCTTCCGGGGACAAATCTCTTCTTTTTACTTCCGCAGGTATGGTTCAATTCAAACAACATTACTTAGGACAAAGCAAAGACGCTTTTACCCGCGCGGCAAGCTGCCAAAAATGTTTTAGAACTTCCGATATTGAACAAGTTGGTCTTACCACAAGACATTTGACTTTTTTTGAAATGTTGGGAAATTTCTCTTTCGGCGACTATTTTAAAAAAGAGTCCATCGCTTGGGGGTGGGAATTTTTAACCAAAAATATGGAGCTTCCCATAGATAAACTCTATATAACAATTTATAAAGACGACGATGAATCCGGCGAGATTTGGAAAAAAATCGTTCCCGCAAGCCGTATCACTAAGATGGGCGGCGATACGAATTTTTGGAATATGGGCGATACGGGTCCTTGCGGTCCTTGCTCGGAAATTTATATAGATTTAGGCGAAGATGTCGGTTGCGGCAAACCCGCTTGCGCCGTAGGCTGCGATTGCGACAGATACCTTGAAATTTGGAATCATGTTTTTACTCAATTTGATAAACAATCCGACGGATCTTTAAAACCTCTTCCGCGCAAAAATATAGATACGGGTATGGGTTTGGAAAGAATAGTTGCGGCAGTCAATGGCAAAAAAAGCATTTTTGACACAGACTTATTTATGCCGATAATGAATGCGGCGATTGAGCTTTTAAAAGTAAAAAATGAAGATATTCAAATTTCTAAACTCAGAATGATAGCAGACCATGCCCGCGCAGTGACATTTTTAATATCAGACGGCATACTTCCTTCCAATGAGGGCAGAGGCTATGTTTTAAGAAGGATTTTGCGCCGCGCTTTAAGGCAGGGCAAATTTTTCGGTTATGACAAACCGTTTATCGGCGATTTGTCTTCAACGGTTTTTAAAATAATGGAGCCCGCATATCCCGAACTTTCTTCAAAACTCGCCAATATACAATCCATAATCAAATTGGAAGAAGAAAAGTTTTTAGAAACCCTGCATTCAGGCGAAAATATTCTTTCTGAAATGATTAATTCCTATAAATCAAAAAAAGCAAAAACCATCGGAGGTCAAGATGTTTTTAAACTTTATGACACTTACGGTTTTCCCTATGATTTGACAAAAGAAATCGCCGCAGAGCAAGGTTTGACTATAGACGAAAAGGGTTTTAAAGACGAACAAAAAAAGGCTCAAGAAAAGTCCCGCGCGGCTTGGGGCGGCTCGGGCGAAAAGGATTTTTCTTTTTATTCTGTCATTCATAAAAAGGCAGGCGATACAAAATTTTGCGGTTATGATAATTATGAAATCGCGGGCGAAGTTCTCGCTTTATTAAAAGACGGACAAGAAATTTCTGAGTTAAAAACGGGAGAAAAAGGAGAAATCATTTTGTCTCAAAGCGTATTTTATGCAGAAAGCGGCGGACAGATGGCGGACAAAGGGTTTATTGAAGCGGATAATTTTAGCGCTCAAGTTGAAGATGTTTTTAAGCCGATAGGTTCATTATTTGTCCACAAAGTTAAAGTTATAAAAGGCGCCGTCAAAATCAAAGACAGCGTCAAAACCAAAATAGATATTGAGCGCAGACTACAAATAGCAAGACATCATACTTCTACGCATCTTTTGCAAAAAGCGTTAAAAGAAACTTTTGGAGACCATATCGCTCAAGCAGGCTCTTTGGTAGCAAAAGATTATTTGAGATTTGATTTTACGCATTTTGCCCAAATCAAAAAAGAAGACTTAATAAAAATAGAACAAAAAATAAATACGGTAATTAGAGCGAATATGCCCGTCGCAATAAAGTCTATGAAAATAGACGAGGCAAGAGCCGCAGGCGCAATGGCGCTGTTTGGCGAAAAATACGGCGATATTGTCAGAACTGTGAGCGTCAAAGAAGATGGCGCCAAAAATCCATATTCAATGGAACTTTGCGGCGGAACGCATATACAAAGAACGGGCGATATAGGCTTATTCAAAATCATCTCCGAATCTTCCATAGGCTCAGGCATTCGCCGCATAGAAGCGGCGGCAGGCGCGGCGGCGGAAAATTTTGTTTTGAAAGAAGAAGACAATATCTCAAAAACCGCTCAACTCTTAAATAGCGCTAACGGCGCAATTTTTGAAAAAGTCCAAAAACAAATAGAAGACATAAAGAAACTTGAAAATGAAGTGTCAACTTTAAAAAGCCGCTTAACTTCCCAAGACACAGATTCTTATATCGCAAATATTCAAGAAGTAAATGGTTTTAAATTCCTGCCTTTGCTAATAGAAAATGCCGACATAAAATCTTTACGGGATTTGTCTGACAATTTGCGGCAAAAATTAGGCTCAGCCGCGCTGTTGCTTGTCTCAATAGGCGAAGACAAGAGTTCATTTATAGTTTCTCTTACCGACGATTATGTTAAAAAGGGTTTAAACGCAGGCAAAATTGCCAAATCTTTCGCCCAAGAAATAGAAGGCTCCGGCGGCGGCAAGCCAGACTTCGCCCAAGGCGGCGCCAAAAACAAAGACAAAATCCCCGCCGCCCTAAAAACATCTCAAAAACACATAAAAGTATAATTAGTCATTGCTATTATATGTTTGACGCCATCATCCATCGCCTGCGGGCTTGACTCGCAATGACAAAACCGAAGTCCGTATGCGGCGATACTGCGCCCGTAGCTCAATGGATAGAGCGCTGGCCTCCGAAGCCAGACATTCCGGTTCAAGTCCGAACGGGCGCATATAATATAATCGTAGAGATGCGCTATATGCGCGTCTCTTTAAAAGGAAGCGAACGGCGGGCAAGATTATTTGCCGTTGCCTAATAAATCAAAAAATGGAGACAATTGTGCAGAATTTGTTGGATGATTTAAAATCAGTATTATCGCAAGAACCGCGCTATATTATTGGCGGACAATTGGCTAAAACCAATATAGTTGAGGACGCTTTAAAAGTTGAGCCTTTGCTCGTTAGACTTTTACTTAAAAACGAAACAATCAAAAAACATTTTTTTGTAGAAATTGAGCAGACTTTGATTTTTGACAAAGTTAAATTTCAAGAATTCGTATCCAACGAAGAGTTTTTGCCTTCGTCTTATACTAAGTTTAAAAATCAAATAGGTTTATCAGCCGGCGGACAGTTGTTTTCTAAAAATAAAGAAGTTGTTTTAGCATATCCTTATAAAGATTGCGTTTTAGAGGGCGGACAAACAAAAGAAGAGCAAGGCAGAGACGAGATTTTTTACAATGAAACGCTATCGCCGGATGAAATCAATATTCTGTTTGAGCCAAAAGTTTTAACCAAGTTTGAACAATACTCTGTTTCCTCGCATAGTGAGAGCGGCAGTCTGTCTGTTCAATTCAATAGGAATGAAAAAGGCATTATCGCAGATAATTTACTAATCAAAGGCAATAATCTTTTGGCTTTGCATACCATAAAAAAGGAATTTGAAGGACAAGTAAAACTCATCTATATAGACCCGCCGTATAATACAGGCAATGATGGGTTCAAATACAATGACAGATTTAATCACTCCACTTGGCTTACCTTTATGAAAAACAGGCTTGAAATTGCAAAACAATTTTTAAGAGACGACGGCGTAATTTTTGTTCAATGCGACGATAATGAGCAGGCTTATTTGAAAGTGTTATTAGATGAAATTTTTGGGATTGATAATTTTATCTCAAATTCAATAGTTGTTATAAATAGGGGCGGCAGAGATTATGGCGGAATAGCAAAAACCCATGAATATTTATTGATTTATTCAAAAAAAGGAATCAATGAATTGAATATGGTAAATGACTCCGCGAAACAATTCAAATACAAAGATGAAAAAGGCGGATTTGATTTAATGGAACTCAGAAATAGAAATATATTATTTAATGACAAAAACAGACCAAATCTCTGTTATCCCTTCTATGTTAATCCTAACAATCAAGACAGTAATGAACTTTATGAGATTTCCCTTGAAAAAAAGAAAGGTTTTATTGAAGCGCTCCCGTTAAAGTCGCAGGGAATACAGACAGTTTGGCGTTGGGGAAAAGAGAAGGTATTAGAAAATATTAATCTTGAAGTAAAAGCGAAATTAAAAAATGATGGCGATTATATGATTGTTCAAAAATATAGAAAAACCGAAACCAGACAAAGAAGCGTATGGGATGATACGGTTTTTGTAAATGAAAGGGGAACAGAACATATTAAAGAATTGTTTGGGAAAAAGGCTTTTATGTATCCCAAATCCGAGTTTTTGTTAAGCAGAGTTATTGAAATATCTACGAGCAAGAACGACATAGTTTTAGACTTCTTTTCAGGCAGCGGCGCGACAGCCGCCGCCGCTCATAAAATGGGCAGGCAATGGCTCGCAATAGAACAGATGGACTATATTGATAATGTAACAAAAGAAAGATTAAAAAAAGTTATAGATGGCGAACAAGGCGGCATATCTCAAAGCCTTAATTGGAAAGGCGGCGGCTCATTTATATATTGCGAGTTAATGCAGTGGAATGAAAAAGTTTTAGAGCAAATCAGAGAAACTAAAACAACAAAAGACTTGCTCAAAATTTATGAGACAATAAAAAACGAAGATTTTATGAGATATGAGATAAAAGATTTCAATAAAACGGATTTTGAGAAATTGTCTATTAAAGAGCAAAAAACCATACTATGCGATTGTTTAGACAAAAATCAACTATATGTAAATTTAAGCGAGATTGACGATACAAAATACAATGTCTCAAACGACGACAAAAAATTAAACAAGGATTTTTTCCGCAGGGGCTGATAATTATTAGTCCGTAAAATGAGCGAAAAAAGACAAACGGCGGGCAAATAGTTATTTGCCCCTACAAACAGAAAAATCAAAATCAGGAGAAGCAAATGCCCATATTGCAAGAAGATTTAAAAAATTATTTTGGAGTTAAAAATATTCCCGATAAAGAAATTCCAGAATACATTGCAAGCAATTTGAATCCAAGATTTATTTTAAGACCATATCAAAAAGAAGCGTTTCAATACTTTTTACATTATGAAGATGAACACCCGCATAAATTGAATATGACAAATCTGTTATTCCACATGGCTACGGGAAGCGGCAAAACTCTTATAATGGCGGGGCTTATTTTGTATTTTTATAAAAAAGGGTATAGAGATTTTCTGTTTTTTGTCAACGCGGCAAATATAGTTGAGAAAACAAAAGATAACTTTATCAATTCATCAAGCGCTAAATATCTCTTTTCTCAAAAAATTGTTTTTGACAACAGAGAGGTAAAAATTAAAAGCGTTGAAAATTTTGAGGCGGGAAACAGCGGCGGTATAAACATCCATTTTACGACTATTCAAGGTCTGCACAGCAAATTACATAATACAAGCGAAAACAGCCCGTCATTTTCGGATTTCAAAGATAGGAAAATCGTTCTTTTAGCGGACGAATCCCATCATATAAATGTTGAAACAAAGCAAAGACCGACTGCAAAAGAACAAGAAGTTAAAAAAAATTGGGAAAGAACGGTTTATAGAATTTTTGAAAGCAATGTAAATAATGTCTTGTTAGAATTTAGCGCGACTATGGCTTTAGATAATGCCGCAATAAAAGAAAAATATAATAATAAAATAATTTTTAATTATGCGCTTAAAGAGTTTTGTAGAGACAAATATTCAAAAGACATTTATCTATTGAGAGCGGATTTAGCCCCTTTAAAAAGGGCGCTGCAAGCGGCGGTTTTAAGCCAATATAGAAAAAAAATCGCTTATAAAAACGCAATACCTTTAAAACCCGTTATCTTGATGAAATCTGAAAATATAAATGATGCCGTAAACAATCATAGCGGTTTTATTGAGCTAATCAAAAATTTGAAAGTATCCGATATAGACGAAATAAGAAACGGCGGACAAATAATAAGCGGAGACGATTCTGATAATGCGGTTAATATCATACAAGAGGCATTTAGATATTTTCGTCAAAATAAGATTACGGACGGCAATCTTATAAGAGAATTGCAACAAGATTTTAGCGAGGAAAGATGCGTTTGCATACATTCAAAAGCGGAAAGCGAAGAAAAACAAGTTTTAATAAATAATTTGGAAGACCGTTCAAATGAAATTAGAGTTATTTTTAATGTGGCTCAGTTGACGGAAGGCTGGGATGTTTTAAATCTTTTTGATATTGTCAGACTTTATGAGTCAAGAGACGGCGGACATGGCAAAATCGGAAAAGGAACTATAAGCGAGGCGCAGCTTATAGGAAGAGGCGCAAGATATTGTCCTTTTGCTTATAAAGACTCGCAAGGAGATAAAAGAAAATTTGACGGGGAAATAAATAATGAATTGAGAGTAATTGAAACTTTGCATTATCACAGTCCCGACAATCATAGATATATATCTGAATTAAAAGCCGCGTTAATACAAAGCGGCTTATGGGACGAAAAAGCAAAGTCCGTTAATGTCAAATTAAAAGATTCTTTCATTGATGATGAAATTTATAATAATCATTATTTGTTTTTCAATGAAAAGCAAAAGAAATGGACAGAAAATGATTTAAAAAAAATTGTCTTTGAAAATAGCAAAAGTTTTGAATATAAATTTAGGAGCGGAAATATCTCTGAAAATTCGCTTTTTAACGAACAATCCATAGCGGAAAGCGCATCGGGTAAAGCAGGTTGGATTAAATTTTCGGATTTTCCAAAAAGCGTTTTTAGAACGGCTTTATCCATGATAGACTTCTATAAATTTTCAAACATAAAGCAATATCTGCCGATTTCGTCTATTGATGAATTTATAGAATGGTTGAAAGATTATGAAGTTATGACGCAAAATATTGCGCCGCTCCTTGCGCCTAAAAATAAATTGGAATTAGCGCTATTTGTATTAAATGAATTAAAAAAGATTTTATCTAATAGCCGTCAAGAATGGATAGGAACTAAAATATTTAAGCCGTTTTCTATAAAACAAAAAATATCCGCTCAAAAAACATTAAAATTTATATTGTCTGAAAGCGATAAAGAGTTTGGCAAATCTACAAAAGATTCCGCCGACTTTAGATTTATGTCATTATATAAGCAGGATTGGTATGTTTATGACGAATGTTATGGAACGAGCGAAGAAAAGCATTTTATAAAGTATATTTATTCTGTCAAAGATGAACTTTTAGAAAAGTATAAAAAATTTTATTTGATAAGAAATGAAAGAGATTTTAAAATTTATGATTTTGAAGAAGGCAAAGCGCTTGAACCGGATTTTGTTTTATTCTTACAAGAAAAAAATTCAAAAGATAAAGTCTATTATCAATTATTCATAGAGCCGAAAGGCAGTCATCTTTTAGAAACAGACAGGTGGAAAGAGACATTCTTAAGAAAGATAAAAGATGATGGAAAAATAGATTTAATTTTGCAAAACGCAAAATTCAACCTTTACGGCATGCCTTTTTATAATGAAAACAAAAAACAAGTTTTTATTGACGAGTTTAAAAAGATTGTTTTACCTTGAGGAAGAGCCGGCTAATTCATCAAATGTCTTTAAGCCGTCATTGTTGGTTTTGGGTTTGCCGCTTGCTAAACAAGCCCGCAATAAAAAATAAATCGTAAAGACGGCAATAAGCGCGGTCAAATAAAAAAACAGATTCCTGTTTCCGACAGAAACATTTGGCAATGACGCGCAAGAAAAAAAAGGAGAAATAAAATGAAAAAATTTTTAACGGCAGTTTTTGTATTTTGTATTTTTACGGCAATGGCGCAGGCAAGACAGCAAGCGCTAATCAATGCGCAAAATGGGAAACCTTTGTTTCTTTTAAATATCGCAGATACTGGAGAATTGATCAGCGAAGATACTGGAACTTCCGATTTTGATATGCCGCAATCTTATATTGATATGTTGAAATTGGGATTAGAGTATTGGTCTGTTTTGCTGGGGCATTCCCCTACAAATGAAAAGCCCGTAGTAATTGCTATGGGCGCAATGTTTGGCGATGATATAAATGCTTCCGCCGCCAGCGCTTATGGCGCGCACGGTAATGGACGCACGGAATTGGCCGCCGCGGTTTATAATAATTTTACCGATGTTTATAACCGCGAACCTATAGACAGTTACGCCGTTATTATTATTCAAGAAATTATAGGCGCGCAAGACCCTGAATTTATAGGACATATGTTGATTTTGCCAAATAATGGGTGGCAAGATGGTCTTAGCGCAACTATGATTCACGAGCCCGGACATGCGTTCGGCATATTTAGCAATAATGTCAAAATAGGAAATACAACTAAATTTAAAGCCTATGATATTGCCGAAACTTTATTGTCAAAATATGATTCATATTTGGCTGATGCTAACGGCGACTCCGCCGCCGTAGGCAAAACAATAGTTAAAACCAATACTTTAAATCCTTCAGCGGGAGAATTTCAACTCGTCAATACCGCCGTTGGAAACAATAAATACGGCATAGCTTTTTTTAGAGGACCAAAAACGCTTTCTGTTCTCGGCTCTTATATCTATGATGATATTCCTGACGCAAATCCAAACAATATTGCAGGTATGCCTATCAACGGTTTTGAAGGAAATGTTTTGGAACTTAGCCATTTAGAATTGCGCAATAGCATGATGAGCCATCAAAATTATCGCAATTGGAATATATTTATGGAAGCAGAAATCGCTCTTTTAGAAGACATAGGACTCATTATTGACCGCAAAAATTTTTATGGACATTCCATTTATAGCGGCGCTTCAAATATTATTGTAAGCGATAATTTTTACGCAAGAAATTCTTCTGGAACGGCATACATAAACGGCAAGTTTAATCATACGCCTTTAACAATCGGCTTACACATTTACGGCTCAACAAATACTGTGATTATGAACGGCGAAGTATTAACCGACGGATACGCTAGCGCAGGCATAAGAATTGACGGCTGGAAAAACGAACTGACAATCAACAGCAATATAACCGCAAATGGACAATATGGAACAGGTATTATGACCGCTTACGGCAAAAATCATAGGATAATACATAGAGGAACAATTACGGCAAATGGATTAGACGGCATAGGCGCGAGATTTGATTTTGGCGACAATTTTTTGGGCAACAATTTTGAATATAGAGGTTCTTATATCAGGACTATAAGCGATGCCGCGGAAAATCTTCTTTATGAATTGGACGGCGCTTTAGTTTTGAGTTTTGATATTACAGGCAAATTGTCGGGCAAGGCGGCTTCTATTTATATTTCTCCAAACGCTTTTGTTGAGAAAATAAATATTATGAACGGCGCAAGTTTGAAGGGCGATATTATTTCAGACTGGGATGCGGATTATTCTTTAATACAACATACTGGATATAGATTGGTTTCAACAATAACTTTCGGTTTGGCGGCGGATGTAAATGGCAAAGCATTAGCGCCCGAGACGGCTGACCCCGATTTTTCTTTGACTTATATTGGAAATATAACCGCAACAAATGCTTCTATGGATGCAAGAATTTACGGCGGAACTCTAACTTATAACGGCGCAATGAGCGGTTTAGGATTGTTTTATGTCGATACTCAAGCGGTATTATCAATAATAAGAGAGTTAAATCCGACGGTTATATTGGCGCAAAAAATAATTTTCAATTCCGTCAATCCAATTTATGTAAAAATCGCCGAAGATTTTTTCGCATATAATAATGAAAACGGATATGCCGTTTTGGATTTTAATGGAGCATATAGCGGAAATGAGCCGCCAGTTCTTGTAAACATTCAAAGCGAAACTTTATCAATAGGGTTTTATGATTACAAAGGTATTCAAGCGTCCGGCGGATTTCTAAATTCTGGCGCGGACGGCGCAAGAGTCGTTTTTTATATTGACAATTACAGCGCGATAGAATTGCAAGAAGAAAGAACAGGCGGCGCGGCAAGCGCGGGCAATTTGTTTATATCTTTGCAAAATCCTGCAAGCAATTTTATTTTCAATCGTCAAGCGCAGACAAGCGGCGGCAAAATAGGGATATGGGTAAAGCCGAGTTATAATTATTCCAAACAAAGCGGCAAAAAAGATTGGACTATCAATAATCCAAGCGCCGCTTTGGGTTTTGATTACAAAATACAAGACGATAAATATATAGGAATATCTTTTGCTTTTGACAGTCCAAATTTTAGTTCCAAACTTGCAGATATAGGCGCTGATATATTTAGAGGCGTTATTTACGGCTCATTAAGCGCAAAAAATATAGATTTTGCCGCCTATTTGGGAGCAGGCATAAACAATTATTCTCAAAGCCGCTCTATATATTTAGAAAGATACGATACAAAATACAGCGGCTCTCAATACGAGGCTGGTATAGAAATTGCAAAAGGTTTTCCCGTAAGCAAAAAATCCCAAATAAAACCTTTCCTTGATTACAGTCTGATTTATTTAAACATAGAAGATTATAAAGAGGACGGCGGCATATACGCTCTAAAATTCAAAGACAATTCCTCATTATCCCACCAAATAAAATTGGGCGCGAGAGCCGAACACAATTTCACTCCAAAATTTGATATGGGATTAGGGATATTTTACAAAACCATATTAGGCGATGCGGCAAGCCCGGCAAAAGTTTCTTTTGTCGGCGATATTTCAACCTCTCCCGAAACAATCAATCACAAATGGCAAGAAGCCCAAACAAACAATATAGGGTTAAGTTTGGATTTAAAATATGCGTTTAATGCGGCAATAAGCATTTTTGCAAACATCGCTTCTGAGTTTGCAACAGACTATTCAACGCATAGAGTAGCCATAGGCGCAAGTTATAAGTTTTAAGGAAAACAAACCGTAGGGGCGAACCCATGTGTTCGCCCAAACATATGAAAGGAAAACAAAATGCAAGCATTGATTGCGGACGAAATCAATTTTAATACAAAAGAAAAAGCCGATAGATTTTCTGGATTTAAAATTTTAAACGATACCGTCCACAAAAAATCAAATCATAGGACTACCGATATAAACAATCGCAGATATTTAGGTAATAAATATAAATTACTGCCTTTTATAAAAGAAATTGTTGATAAACATTGTTCTGACATTGAAAGTTTTGCAGATATATGCGCAGGCACAGGGGCTGTTTCTACTCTTTTTAAAAACAAAACAATCTTCACAAATGATATTTTGTATAGCAATTATATCTGCCACTACGCGTGGTTTTCTAATGAAAAAGTTTCTGTTAAAAAAATATCTTTTATTATTGAAAGATATAATAATCTTAAAATCAAAGAAGACAACTATATGTCGCAAAACTTTTCAGAGACATATTTTTCAAAAGAAGTTTGCCGTAAAATCGGTTATATCAGAGACAATATAGAAAAGTTGTTTAAACAAAATAAAATCAATAAAAGAGAAAGAGCGGCTTTAATTACCTCTTTATTATATGGGATGGACAGGATTGCAAATACTTGCGGACATTATGACGCCTATCGCAAAAATGGAGAATTAAATAAAAATTTGGAATTGCCGCTTCCTTTAATTTCAAACAATTTGAATAAAAACAATCAATGTTTTAACATAGATGCTAATGAACTCGTAAAGAACATTAAAGCGGATTTGGTTTATATTGACCCGCCGTATAATTCAAGACAGTATTGCGACATTTATCATCTTATTGAGAATGTCGCTCAATGGAATAAACCAAAAGTGTCCGGCATCGCAAGGAAAATGCCGAGACAAAATTTAAAAAGCCGATACTGTTCTAAAAATGCCGCAGAAGTTTTTGAGAGTTTAATATCAAATATCAATGCAAAATATATCCTATTGTCCTATAACAATATGGCAAACAAAGGCAATGCCCGTTCTAATGCAAAAATTTCCGATAAAGATATTATGAGAATTCTGTCAAAGAAAGGAAGCGTCAAAGTATTTTCCCGCAATTATAAACCTTTTTCAGCGGGAAAATCCGACATTAATCAAAATGAGGAGAGATTATTTTTGTGCATATGCAAGCAAAGTCAGCCAATAAAAGCCTTGATTCAATCTCCGCTTAATTATACTGGCGGAAAATTCAAACTATTGCCTCAAATCCTGCCTTTATTTCCAAAAGAGATTGATACATTTATAGATATGTTTGCAGGAGGAGGCAATGTTGCAGTTAATGTCAATTGCAAAAAAGCAATTTTAAACGACAGGGAGCAGCATCTTTTATATCTTTTCAGTTTTTTTAGAAATTTAGAAAAATCCGCGTTGTTTGAAATGATTTATGGAATTATAAACAAATATGGTTTATCTTTATCAGACAAATACGGATACAAGAAATATCATTGCAATAGCGCAAGCGGGCTCGGAGGTTTCAATAAAAACAAATTCCTTAAATTGAGAGACGATTTTAACAAACGCAAAAATCCCGATTATTCTTATTATGCGATGCTTTATGTTTTAATAGTTTATTCGTTTAACAATCAAATAAGATTTAACAGCGCTGGAAAATTTAATTTGCCGGTAGGTAAAAGAGATTTCAATTCTCAAATGATTAATAAATTGAGCGCGTTTGTAGATAGATTAAACGATGGGCAATACAAATTCACAAATAAAGATTTTAGAGATTTTGACGTCAATTCTATTACAAAGAACAGTTTTATCTATTGCGACCCACCCTATTTAATAACTTGCGCTTCATATAATGAGCGCGGAGGTTGGACTGATAAGGATGAAAAAGACTTGCTTAAATTTTTGGATTTTCTAAATGCAAAAAAAATAAGATTTGCCTTATCTAATGTTTTAAGCAATAAAGGCAAGGAAAACAGAATTCTTATGAATTGGTTAAACGATAGAGATTATAGAACCATACATTTAAAATCGTCCTATGGCAATTCTAATTATCACATAAAAGATAAGCATAGCGCGTCTCAAGAAGTCTTAATAGTTAATTATAGGGAAGGCGAATAATGACTAATATATCTTTTAAACGATATTGTTGGAATATTGGAACCACAAGCTATAGAACAAAAACATTCAATGCAAATATTGAGCGGCAACTTGAACTTATGAATGAGTTTTGGAATTTAGAACAAAATGCCGATAAATCTTGGTCTGATGCAAAATTACAATCGCGCTATTATAAGTTTATGCAAAAGAAGGATTTTGTCAAAGGCGATGCGCCAAGACCTGATAAAGATGCAAGACAAAAGACATCGGGTTTAGTAGAAATAGGTTTGATTAATGCCGATAGAAAATTGACCGATGCAGGTAAAAAACTATTACAGATAAGCGAAAGCGGCGATTTTTCTTCTGACAATGAGCTCAAAATTGCAAAAGACAGTTATATCTATTTAAAACAGATTCTAAAAATGTCTGTCAGCGTAGATGGACAGGCAGTCCGTCCTTTTATACTTTTAATATATTTCCTTTCAAAATTAGAATATCTGGCCAAGGACGAATATACATATATTCTGCCTCTATGCCTCAATGAAAAGATTGCTCAAGAAGCCTTAAATAAAATTAAAGATATTCGCAAAGGCAAAGAAGATATTGACGGTTTTATTTGCGAAACAGTTTTATCGATGGACAATTACAAACAGGCTTTAGATCTTTTTTTATCTAAGAAAACGAGCGTTTCAATTATTGCTGAAATAGGCATGAATAGAAAAAGCAGAGAATATGATAAATCCTATTATCCATTTTATAAGGCGCTATTTGATGTTTGCGTTTTGAAAAACTTTTCTAAAGCAATCAATATCCATAAAGCGCTTTCAAAAATCAAAGGCAAAGCGGCGGCTTTTTGGAGAGATGAACTTTTTTCTTTAACTTCAATCAAAATAATTAAAAGCGCGCCGCGAGAATCTTTAAAACCATCAAAATTATTTGATGTTAAAGATGAAAAAGTGTTTAAAAAAGAATTTTTTAGACTTTTACATCTTTTCAAAATAAAGGCGACATTATCAGATTATTTTGATTTAAGCAGAAGATATTTTGGGCTTACAGATACGCTTTTGTATGACGATGACATTATAAAGTTTGATATTTTACCCAAGTATTTTTTCAAAGAAATCGCAGACAAATTGTATGATTTGGCTTTTAGCGCATCCGATTCCATTTTGCAAAATGATTGTTCTATGCAGGAAATCGCGCCTTGTTTGTTTTTTAATTCAGAGAAAATCTTACAAAACATCAATCAGGATTTGGGAGAACATTATACAGACATCTATGATTTATCTAAAAAGATTAATGACGATAGAATTGCGCGGTTTCAAAACATTATAAAACGCAAATTTACAAATACTGTTTTGCTTGATTTGTTGGGATTATTTGAAAGTAGAAAAGGCGATGAAAAAATCAATAATATTGTTACTGATAATGCCGATATTCCAACAATTTTTGAATATGTTATCGGCATTATTTGGTATAAAATCAGCGAAAACAAAGGCGGTATTTTGGATTTTATGAAATTGTCGTTAGATGCAAACCTTTTACCGAAAAGTCATGCAGTTGGCGGCGGCGCAGACATTGTATATATGTATGATACAACAAAAGATTATTCTCGACACACGGTATTACTTGAGGCGACTTTGACAAATAAAACCAATCAAAGACGCGCTGAAATGGAGCCTGTATCAAGACATTTAGGCGAATATCTATTAGAGCATAAAAACGACAATGCTTATTGTGTGTTTTTAACAAATTATTTAGACCTCAATGTTATATCTGATTTTAGAAGCAGAAAAGAATATATATACTATTCTACAGATGGACAAAGTTTTATCAGGGGGATGAAAATTATTCCACTACAAATTTCAGATATTAAAAATATACTGACTGCCGATATTGTTTACAAACAACTATACTTTATATTTGATAATGCTTACTATTCTCAAAAAGAAATACGATTTTGGTATAAAGAAACCATCTCTAATGAAATCTTAAAATTACTAAAATGAGGATAAATGAAAGCGCTTTTACAAAGAGTTAAGAAGGCTGTCATTACTATCAATGGACAAGAACGCCGAGAAATCGGCGTTGGGCTTGTTGTTTTAGCGGGGTTTGGCAAGAACGATAATAGCGAAACATTGGTAAAAACTTTTGACAAAATTAAGAATTTAAGAATTTTTTCTAATGCTGAAGACAAATTTGATTTGTCTATATCGGACATTAAAGGCGAAATTCTAATAGTTTCTCAATTTACGCTTTACGGCGATTGCAAAAAAGGCAAAAGACCAGACTTTACCGCCGCCGCCTCTTTTGAGCAAGGCAAAATCCTATACGACGAATTCGTTCAAATAGCCGTCCAAAGCGCCTTAACAATAAAAACAGGCGAATTCGGCGCAGATATGTTGGTAGAAATTCACAACGACGGACCTGTGACGATTATCCTTGATAACGACAAAGGCAACGA
>JAITTG010000074.1 GCA_031287095.1 Candidatus Parendomicrobium reticulitermitis
AACCCAAATCCAAAAAAGCCAAAAGGAAATAAAAGATAAGTCAATTGAAATACACTGAGTTCATTATTTGCATATCGTATGGGCGGGTTTTAAACCCGCCCTCTAGGACGAAGGGCAAAAGCAAGAAACAAAGAAAACAAGAATGTTTGTTTCCATAAAATCCAAGGGATTTAATGTTTTTAATACTCCCGTATAGCCGCAGGCTATACGGGGGCGCATCGTAGGGGCAGACCCATGTGTCTGCCCATAACGCAATTCTGAAAGGGTTTAATGTCGTCAATAAACACAAGCGACTGACAAAAAACAACGACAACAACTTTTTTCGCAAGTTGCAGCCGCCGCGTGATGAATAAAGAGCGCATGTTTGGCGGCGGGCGTGAGATGTAGTCGCCCTTTCCTTAAACAACGGCAAAAACGACGACCGCGCGAGGAACGCAAAACGACAAAAATAAAAATTAAAAACATAAAAAAACGAATCTTGCATGGGCGGGTTTTCAGCCTGCCCGCTAGGATAAACAGTGAACCCAAACTGGAAATGATAAAAAATAAACGACGAATAGCGGATAGAAAAGAAAAAAACCGACAAAATCCAAAACTTAAAAGCTTGTATTGGCGTGTTTAAACTACGCTTGTCCGCGCGAAATGCAAAAGACAGACGGTAACTTATAAACAACAAAAAGCGCAGAAATTGTCCATCCGTTTTTATATGTCTATTATGCAAGAAGTCTAATCAAAAAAACACACAAGGCTCAAATGTTAAAAAAACTTTTCATCACTACTTTTATATTGTTTTTCTCAGCTCTTTTCTATTCAGCATTAGCGCAAAACAATCAAAAACCCTACTTGAATATGCAAATAGAAAATAGAGTTTTTTCTCCCGTCGCAAAAGCCGCTAATGGCGTTATTTTGATTCCAGAAGTCAGAAATGTTGCAAGAATTAACAAATGGACATTGTCCATCAAAGATGAACAAGGAAAAGAAGTGAAAAATTTTTCAGGTTCAAGAAAACTGCCCGACCATATTGTTTGGGACGCTCTTTTAAATAATGGGAAAGCGGTAAAAGACGGTTTATATTCTTATGAATGGACGCTTTTTCTTAACGCCAAAGACACCCTTGCGCTAAAAAATACCAATATATTTATAGACTCGGTATCTCCTTTTATTTCTATATCGGCGTCAGAAGAAATCATTTCTATTAAAGATGGGGCAGGCGGCTCTAATAGCGCTGAAATTATATTTTTTTTAAGTTGCGGCGATGAGGGCGGGTTAGATTTTTTCAAAACAGTTTTACAAATTTCAGATTCCAAAAATAAAGCGATCAGAACTTATAAATTTGAAAGAGAAATTCCAGATTTTGTCGCATGGAATTGTTCCGACGATAACGGCGCCGCCTTGCCAAAAGGTAATTATACAGTCTCATTTACGGCATTTGATATAGCAGGCAACAAATCGCAAGTTTCATTAGAAATATCTTTGCTTGATTCATACGGAGAAACAGCCGTAGAAAACGGTCTGATTCAAGATTTAAAACAAATAATATATTTTGATTCAAAAAAAATGGGTTTAAAACCGCAAAGCATACAAACTCTTCAATATATATCCGAGATATTAAAAGAGAATAAGAAAAACAATGTTTTGATAACAGGGCATACGGATTCAACTAAAACAGAAGTCAATTCTAAAAATCTATCGCTCAATAGGGCAAAAGTTGTTTATGATTTTCTGATAGGCGCAGGAATTGAAGCCGACAGAATGAAAACAGAAGGTTTGGGTTCAAAAAAACCTCTCGTTAATAAAAAAGTAAAAAATGCAAATGAGCAAAATAGGCGAGTTGAAATAATAATTTTAAAAACGGAGCAATAATGAGAAATTCTTATATTTATAGGGAAAAAAGGGGCAGCCCATTTAAAAGTTTCGTCATATTTTTAATATGTCTATGCGCCATTTATTTTGGGCTTTTCACTATTTTTATCAATCAAGACAATCTTATGTCCCAAATGCAAAGCATAATTAAAACCGTTTTTCAAAGAGAAAGCGACGCTATCAATATGTCTTTGTCTCCTATGGGAAAATTTAATGCAAAAGGCGTCAGGCTATCGTCGCGCGGCGGTTTTAAAAACGGAACTTTCGGCTCTATCAATTCAATCGGCGCCCGTCTTGAAATTTTAAGCATATTCACAAGAAAACTCGTTTTAAAGGATTTATACATAGACGGGTTTGACATATCTTTTGGACGCAAAAGTTTTGGACAAATCAGACTTTCAAGAATTGAGTCCTATATGCGCCAATTCACAAATGCCAATAGAATAGGTCAATTGCTCAGCAATGGCGTGGAGATCAAAAGCATCACAATCAATGGCGGCAATGCGAGTCTAAATATAAAATCAGAAAATATCAGATTTAAAAACATATCTTTGCGCTCAAGAGGTTATAATGCTACAAATCTGATAGACGGCGACATATCTTTTGACATAGAAGGCATATCCCACAAAACTCATATCACTGCAGATTTTGTCTATAACAAAAGGGAACGCGCTCTATATATAAAGGGATTAAGAGCGGGCAATATGTCTTTAAGAGGCGATATTAGGGCAAAATTTCAAACCAACGGCATTTCAGCCGATTATGATATGACAATTACAAAAGAAGACTATCAAAAACTCATCGACCTAATAGGCAAAGACTTAATAAGCGGATTAAACACATTAGTAGTTGCCAACAATGTCCGCATTTCCAACAGATAAAAATCCACCTATTATTGCCATTGCGCGCCATGGTTGCCGTTTGGGCGGTTTTCAATCCGCCCAAGGATATTGTTGTTGCGTGAGAAACAAGATTGTCATTCTGCGATAAGTCGCAAAATCCATAGAATACTGTTTTTCAATCTGTTGTTGTTAGTAAAAAAGAAGGAGAAGATCAACGATAAGCGCTCTTTGCCTTTCTCCATCATTTCCGAGCGTCTCTATTGGGAATCCAGCCTAAACGCAAAGCGCGTCGCTGTTTCCTCCCGCCCAAAAAGATTGTCATTCTGCACGAAGCCGCAGAATCCATAGAATGCCGTTTTTCAAGCCGTTGTTATTAGTAAAAAAGAGAGAGGGGCAATCGCAGAGCGGGCTTTGTTGCCTTTTCTCTTTCCTTTTTTCTCTCTGTTTTTCGGGAATCGTCATTGTGCACCCTGCAATTTCACGCAGGATCAACTCTGCCGTAGCAGGACGCGCAAGTCTGTTTTAGTGCAAATAGGCTCTGATATTGCATAATAACAATGCCTATGCTCTTACATTCCTTATATGCCATGCAAGAGGTCTAATGACAACTGAGGATTAACGATGAAAAATTTAGCAATTTTAGTTTCAGGCGGCGGCTCTAATTTGCAATCTATAATTGACGAGTGCAAGAGCGGGATTTTAAAGGATTTAGCGCAAGTTTGCCTTGTCGTCTCCAATAATCCCGGCGCTTTTGCTTTGGAAAGGGCTAAAAAAGAAAATATCGCGGCAATTTGTATCAATAGGCGCAATTATTCTAATGAGATTGATTTCAATTCGGATATTTTAAAAGAGTTGAAACTTGCAAAAACAGACATCATCTGTCTTGCGGGCTATATGAGATTATTGGGACAAAATATAGTATCCGAGTATAGCGGCAGAATTTTAAACATGCATCCCGCTCTTTTACCAAAATTCGGCGGACAAGGAATGTATGGACATTTCGTTCACGAAGCAGTAATCAAATCAGGCGAAAAAAAAAGCGGCGCAACAGTCCATTTTGTAAATGAACGATATGACGACGGCAAAATCATAATCCAAAGAGAAGTCCCCGTATTAGAAAATGACGCCCCCGAAACATTGGCAAAAAGAGTTTTAGAAATAGAACACAAAATCTATCCCGAAGCGATACGGAAGATTATATGAGAAAGCGTTTAATTTTTTTTAACAATTGGTATTTTTGCTCAGACCATTTATTCAATAGAATATGACAAAGTTATTGAATATATGGAAGGTGAAAAATTCCAACAAGCGATATATTTATTGAAAGCGAAAGGGGCGGAACTTGATTATCAAGGCTTGTCATACCTCGGCTATTGTTATTTTCGTTTGAAAAAAGACGACATAGCCGAAAAATATATCAATCGGTAAATTAATGCTATGGGCGTTTATCAATAAATTTTTAAGGGAGCGTTGATTATCTTATTTGCAAAGATTGTGAATTGTAGTTAATTAGCGTTTCCTTTAATAGGAGAAAACAAATGATATCAAGATATGTAAAACCTGAAATGGCTGTTATTTGGTCTGAGGAAAACAGATTTCAAAAAATGCTTGAAGTTGAAATTTTTGCGGCTGAAGCTATGTCTCAATTGGGGCTTGTGCCTAAAAAATCTATTGAAATTATTAAAAAGAAAGCAAAAATTAATGTCTCAAGAATCAATGAAATAGAAAAAACGGTAAAACATGATGTAATCGCTTTTTTGACCGCTATTGTTGAGACCATAGGTCAAGACGGCAGATTTTTGCATTTGGGTATGACTTCTTCCGATGTTTTAGACACAGCCACAGGCGCTCAGTTGAGACAATCAACCAAATTGCTTATAAGCGAGACCAAAAAACTCTCTTCATTGCTTGCCAAACTCGCTAAGAAATATAAAAACACTCCAATAATGGGCAGAACGCACGGCGTTCACGCCGAGCCTACAACTTTTGGTTTAAAAGTAGCAGGCTGGTATTGCGAGATAGAGCGCTCTATCAAAAGACTTGAATTTGCTTTGGAAACGGTAAGTTATGGCAAAATCTCAGGCGCAGTAGGCTCTATGGCTCACTTAGATCCGCATGTGGAAAAATATGTATGTCAAAAAATGGGTTTAAAACCCGAGCCAATATCCACTCAGATTGTCCCGCGCGACAGGCATTCAATATATCTATCCACAATAGCCCAACTCGGCGCGGCTCTTGAAAGAATTGCTACGGAAATCAGGCATTTGCAAAGAACTGAGGTTGCCGAACTTGAAGAGCCTTTTACTAAAGGACAAAAAGGTTCATCGGCTATGCCTCATAAAAGAAATCCAATCATATCGGAAAACATTTGCGGCTTATCCCGCCTTTTGCGCGGCTATGCTTTGGCGGCTATGGAAAATATCGCCCTATGGCATGAAAGAGACATAAGCCATTCATCTAATGAAAGAATTATGCTGCCCGATGCTTCTGAAGTTATTCATTATATGTTGGTGAGAATGCAAAATTTGATTGAGGGTTTAAATGTCTATCCTAAAAATATGCAGGCGAATTTGGATAAAACAAAAGATATCATCTTTTCTGGGACTGTTTTACTTTCTCTTGTGGATAAGGGTCTTTCAAGGGAAGATGCTTATGCTATGGTTCAATCTGCGGCTTTTGACGCAAGAGAAAATCAAATATCTTTTGAGGAAGCCTGTATAAAAAATCAAAATATCGGCAAATACCTATCTTCTGCTGAAATTAAAAGGGATTGTGATATAAAATTACATTATAAAAATGTGGATTTTTTGTTTAGAAGAGTATTTAAAAGGTAGTTAATAGTTAGTTTTTTGAAATTTGGCGCCCCCAACGAGAGTTGAACTCGTGTCGCATGATTGAAAATCATGTGTCCTAGACCACTAGACGATAGGGGCAAAAGGCTTGTTTAATTTACTATGAGCCATAATTGCGGGACTGAACCGCAATCTCCTATTATTATATTGGTTTTGAAAATGAAATAAAAAAATGAGCCCGGTGCGGCTCGAACGCACGACAACCTCATTAAAAGTGAGGTGCTCTACCGACTGAGCTACGGGCCCAAAATTCGTTTATTCACACTTCAAAAACCCAAAAAAAAAGAACCAGCGCAACGACTATTAAGAATTACGACGCGCGGAGTATAGCAAATTTGATTTTCAAAAAGCAAGGAATCGCATTTAATCATCTAAAATGACACCGAAATAAAAGGTGAAATATCATTTAAGGGATGACACCGAAAGGGAGTTAAATAATGTAGCATTTAGGCTCAAACAAAGGGGGCTTATATGCA
>JAITTG010000075.1 GCA_031287095.1 Candidatus Parendomicrobium reticulitermitis
TGCATATAAGCCCCCTTTGTTTGAGCCTAAATGCTACATTATTTAACTCCCTTTCGGTGTCATCCCTTAAATGATATTTCACCTTTTATTTCGGTGTCATTTTAGATGATTAAATGCGAAAATTTTGTTTCCAACAATAATTTTGATACAATTGCGCATACTCTAAAAAATGTAGATAATTATATTTAGATTCCAAAAGGAGACTGAGTAATTGTGATAAACAATCAACCTCAAATCAACATAAACAATCTATGCTTTCGTAGGGGGCAGACCCATGTGTCTGCCCCCATCTTTTGTGATAACAAGCAATCATTCCCCATCTTTCAATATCAATGGTTCGTCTGATACTGCATATCAGATTCGTAGAAAATTTGAAGAGGATTTGGGGATTAAAGTGCAATACCCAAACATTAATGAAACTGAATTTGTTGCACAAGAAATAGCAGCAAAACTCGAGAATTTTTTAAAAACAATCTTTAATAGAGAATTTGTTCCTAATAACATAATAATAGATCCGAGAATTTTATATTTTGAAGGAAAAATAAAGGAAATGCAGGATAGATAATAAAAGAGGATAAGCCGCGTTTTAGCCGTTTTTAACGCTATAATTCAAAAGGATAAGCAAAATCTAATGAAAAAAGGAGTAAACAATGTGTACCTATAGAGATTTATATGGAAGTTATGTTGACGAAGTTGCAAAAATGCAAGATGAAGCCGTAAAAAGAATTATGGCAGACCCAAAAAAAATTGAAAAACTTTTTTTAGCCACAGGCGTTCATAATGCCGACGGCAGTTTAAAACCTTTTGCGGATTATACTCGCAAAAAGAGAAAGCAATGCAAGAATTAGAATATAAGATTGAATATTCATCATCTCCTAATATAGTATTAGGATTTCACGGTTGCGACAGAGACTGCGTCAAAAAAATTCTTGCAATTGATTCAAAAGAACATTTAAAACCAAGCGAAAACTTATATGATTGGCTTGGACATGGTGTATATTTTTGGGAAGCAAATCCAAAAAGAGCGATGCAATGGGCTACAGAAACAGACAAGAAAAAACCTTACATAGTAGGCGCTATTATTTCTTTAGGCAATTGTCTTAATTTATTAGATTCAAAATGTTTGTTAGAGGTCAAAAGGGCATATAATAAATACCTTAACTTATTAGGAGGCAGACCGCCTGCAAAAAACGAAAACAAGAAAAAGTATTTAGATTGCGCCGTAATAAATCTTGCCTGCGCTTTAAAAGAAGAGGCTCACGAAAACAATCCAGATATTCCTATATATGATACGGTTAGAGGAGTCTTTTTTGAAGGCAGCCAATTATTTGGCGAAACAAACGATACAGACTTAAGAGAACAAAATCACATACAAATCTGCGTTAGAAACCCTAAAGCGATATTAGGATATTTCAACCCTTTACAAGACTAAAAGGCTTTTTTACGCCTCAAATAAAAAACAAGACTAAAATCGCGATTTTATATATATAAATAATCCTGCCCCCCATATGCAAAGGCATAAAATGCAAGTTTAAGGATTTAAAAATCAAATGAAAAACAAAATAAAACAAATCATCAAATCAATTTCAAAACTCGTAGGGGCAGGACTATGCGTCTGCCTTTCTCTTGTAGGCGTGAATAATCATTCGCCCTTTTTGGCGTCTCAGACTACCCATACCTTGCGGAATCTAATGAATAAGAGGACAATATAAATGTTCTCTATAAATTCAATTCTCAAAAATTCAATCAATTTTTTCAATGTCGTCATTGCGTGTCTGACCTGCAATCTCCGCAGTTTCTTTTCTGCATTATTTCCCAATGTTGCTCCAACTCCGTCATTGCCGAATGTTTCTATCGGGAATCCACTTTCCCCGCAAAGCGAGTCGTTTTTTAATATCTGTTGCCGTCTTTTCTCTTTCCCCTTTTCTCGTTTCTCTCTGTCTTTCGATAATTTGCTTTTTAATAAAATCAAAATAAAAATGCTTTTGGTAACGCGAGTTTTATTTGGGAGTGTTCGCCGGATTATAAATTGAGGTATTGTATGGAGATATTGATAGATGCTAGCGCTTTATTGGCTGTTGTTTTAAACGAGGCTGAAAAACAAAAAATTGTTAAGCTGACGCAAGGCGATGAGATTTGTTGTCCTGAGATTGTTCCTTATGAGGTGGGCAATGCTTTGTCGGCTATGTTGAAAAGGCATAGATTAAATGAGGAACAAATAATCAAAAGTTTTAATTTGTTTGAATTGTTTTTTTTGCATTATGTAGAAGTAGATATTGCCGCCGCTCTTAAGATTGCTATCAAGCATAATATATATGCCTACGATGCTTACTATTTAGAGGCGGCGTTTAGATTAAAATTACCTTTGTTGACATTAGACAGCGCAATGAAAAACAAGGCAAATGGTTTAAAAATAGAAATTCTGGAGGTATAAAATGAAAGTATATGGATATATGCAGGCTTGTCAAGATTTTCCAGCGGTCTTAAATGCGGCGCTAAATGAATCTGTAATAATATCAGCCAAAGATGGAAGTAAATTTAGTTTGAGCCGCATTAATGCAAAGGCAATAAAATCGCCTTTAGACATTGATTGTATAGGTTCTAATATAAGCAGACAAGAGATCGTAGATATAATCAATGAAAATAGGCAAAGAAAATATTTGGTCAAATAAAAACAAAAAGGCAGATAAATGAACAATTCAACTTTCGTATGGGCAGACCCAAGTGTCTGCCCTCATCAGATAAATTTCCCGTCGCCCCATATATCCCCAACTCCGTCATTGCCGAGCGTCTCAATCGATCGGCAATGCAATCCGCTTTCCCCGCAAAGCGCGTCTCTACATTTGGTTTTGTCGTTGTTTAATAGTTTTTGCCGTCTTTTATTCTCTTCTCGTTTCTCTCTGCCTTTATTGTCGTTGTTCAAACGCAACTTTTCTTTCAAACCCCTTCTACTTGCCTTGCCTTTGATTTTCTTGTTTTGTGTAGAAAGCAATGCTCAAAGATATGTTCCAACCGCTAGCAATTCTAGTTATGTAACCGCTCTTGCGACTTATTCTGGGTATAATGTTACTGGCGTAGGCGGGGCTTGGAGCATTACAGGCGGGATCACTATAAATGTCACTGGAATTGCTGGCGGCGCCGCTACCTTGCTTTTTGAGAACAATACGGCGTATCAGACTGGTAGTAGCGGCGAGGCATTCGGCGGGGCAATACATGTCAACAATTCGAACCTTACAATAAATCTTCCAAACAATACGGTTTCTTTTATAAATAATCATGTTTATGGCGGCGCCTCAAATCATGGCGGCGGAGCTATATCGGCGCGCAATGGCGCAAGTGTGACTATAACTTCAAAGAGATTGATAATAGATGGAAATAAAATGGATGCTGGCGGTGATCAGAATACATCCGGCGGCGGTGGGTTTAGGCTTGATAGTTCTAATATAATTGTGCATTCAAGCACTGTTATTTTTACAAGAAATAGCAGCGCTCAAGATGGACCTGGCGGTATGTTTGGCGGAAATTCCGTTTTAACATTTTCGGCTTCCGTTTCAAGCGTAGAATTTAGTAATGGGTTTGGAGCATTTAATTCTGTGATGTATCTCTATAACAGCAACAATCAAATAAATTTTCTCGGGAAAAAATCTTATTTCATCAGGAATATCGCTGATAATGGCGCTGATTGGTGGGGGGTTTTGGGAATTACTGGGGGAAGCGGTCATCAAATTATATTTGATAATTCTGCTGGCGAAACATATTTTATAGAGAATTATGCCAGTGGACACGGGAGCGTTATATCTGTTAACGGCAGCAATAATTCAGTGAGATTTAACAATCAAAAAATAACGGCAATAGGCAATACAGCGAATACTAATGGAGGCGTCATTGGAATGCCTGCAAGTGGTTCAAGTATAGAATTTATAAATTCCGTATCAAGTTTCTCTAATAACAAGTCTCCTACAGGGGCTATAATATCGTTAACAGGGTCAGGCAGTAAAATCACTTTTGACGGCGGACAGATGATATTTACAGCGAATACTTCTTGGGATGCAAATTCGCAAGGCGTAATATCTCTGGCTGCTGGTTCAATGGAAATAAAAAATATTCAAAGCATGATAGGTCGCGGCAACAAAGCGGGCTATGGTGGATTTTTATATTTGCCGAATTTAACCTTTAATTTTACAGGAAGCGTAGTAGAATTAACGAGCAACACAGCGTTCAATGCTACAAATGGCTATGGCGGCGGATTATACTTTACGAATTCTATAGCGAGTTTTCGCGGGGATGTTTCGTCGTTTAGTTGGAACACAGCGTGGGGAACGCATGGCGGAGCGATGTATATAGTAAGCAATTCTTCTGCGACATTTGGGGCGGGTGTTTCAGT
>JAITTG010000089.1 GCA_031287095.1 Candidatus Parendomicrobium reticulitermitis
GACTACATAGGATTTGCCGCCGCCATGCCTATGCAAAGCAATAAAACCCCCAGAGGCAGACAAGCCAACAGAAGAGTAGAGATTTTTGTGGAGTAAGGCGCGTCGTTGCCGCGATTACACGCGACTGGTTGTAAGTTTGGCGAAGGACTGGAAGGCGTCTTTTGACAAAATTTGTCTGCTTGGATAGCGTTGCTATACGCGCGCAGACAAATTTTGCCAAAGGACGCTCAAAATGCTTTGCGGGGTCAATCGCAGAGCGCAACAAAGCGGCAGTTAGAGAAGGTCAACGCAGAACATGTCGTTTGTTTCTAATAGTTTTTGGTTCGTAATTGCGGGACTGACCCGCAATCTTCGCCGTTTTCTTTCTCCGTCATTCTTAAATGACGCTCCGACCGCATCATTTTCGACCATCTTCCCAACTCCGTCATTCCCGAGCGTCTCTATCGGGAATCCATTTTCAACACAAAGCGCGTCGTTGTTTTCTATCCCACTCGCACCAAATATTCCTCTTTTATCCTCTCCTACGGGAGAGGCGGGGAGAGAGGTCAATCGCAGAGCGCAACACAAAGCGGTAGTTATTCCCTCTACCTTTCAGGTGGATGATAAGGGAGAGTGTCAACACAGAGAGATTCGTTTGTCTTTAATAGCCTTGCCGTGTTTTCTTTCTGGGTTGAGACGCGCATATAGCGCGTCTCAACATCTATTTATGGCGGACGGATTTGAAACCCACCAATAAAAGTTTTGTGTTGTTTTTGTTTTTGCCGTTTTTGCGCTCTTTGCGTGGTCGTTGCCTTTGTCGTTATTTCACGACAATATCAGTTCTGCGGTTTTTTATTCGGCTGGCGGGTTTGTTGTTTTTGATTAGAGGTTCGTTTGGACCCTTGCCTATGAAAGTTATTTTGGATGGGGGAATGCCGTTTTCTACCAAAGCATTATATACGGCTTTCGCTCTGTTGGTTGATAGATTCCTTCTGTTTTCAATATATTCCGTGTGTCCTTCCACTATTATCATATTGTAATTATATTGATTTATAGTAGAGACAAGATTTGCGATTATTTGTTTCCCGCTGTCGGAAAGTTTAAATCTCCCCTCTTGAAATACATTTCCAGTAAGCCTGAAAATAGTTTTTAAATATCCATCTGCCTGCTCTATTTGTCGATTTGATATTTCTTTTGATTGAGCGATATTCATAACTTCTTGTATAGTTGCTTCGTTAAATTGAGGCTTTTGCTCAGACATTGCCGCCGCTGTTATTTGAGGCGGCGTCTTTTGTTTTTCTTGTTCAGAAAAAGCTTCTGCCTTTTGTTCATCTTCTTGTCCGCCTTTTCCTTCGCTTTTTATAATTGGACCAAAACTATATCTTAATCCGATATTCGCATATAAATCCAATAAGCCGGGCATAGGAGATATATCAAAGTTTGCATAGACTGACATTTGCTCTGTAAAATTGTATTTCGCTCCTATGCTTATATTTACAAAAGTATCGCTGGTTTTATGAGCGTCTATATTAAAATTGCCGTATTCCGGCGCAGACACATAAGACATCTGATATTTAGGATTAGCGCCTATAAAAATATGTCCAAGGTAAGCCTTTGCATGCCAATTGAATTTTTCATTTTTATCATTTTCTAATCCCGCGCCGAAAGATAAAATCAATTTACTAAATTTCTGTTTATCGACAATCATATTGGCGGCTTGTCCTTGTTCTTCTGTAAATTTATCATTTGTTCTTACCGCATATTGCAAATCCATAAAAGGCTTCAAATCAAACAATTCGCTTTTTAATATAAATTGCGCATCTATGCCGGCGCTTAAGCTTTTGCTCTCAAATTCCGCGCTCGGCGTCAATCCCAAAATGTCTATATATCTACGAGAATTATATGTTTGAAATCCGGCGCTTATATGACCTTTGATATTTAACTCATCCATTAGATAACCATAGTATAAGCCGCCGCCAATATCTTTTACATTTGCTTTAGAGGACGATTGTTTTATATCGCCGTTTTCATAAAAACCGTATAATCCAATCGCGGCTCTTTCTTTTCCCAATAAATTAAAACCCGCTTGAAAGCCCGATAGATATGCTTTTTCATCTCCGTAGTCATTATCATAATTAGTTGATTGTAATGAATACTGAGTCCAAATCGCATTCGCTCTTTGTCTCTTTTTGATATTGGGATATAAACCAGTTATATTGTTTTTGATTAAATTGGCGCTCAAAATATCAGACAAAAATTCCCCGCTTAAATTATATAATGCTTTTTTCACATCTGCTTCATTGGAGTTAAAGAGCGCGTCAAAAATAGGTTTGCCCATATCGTTCATTTCCGGATTTGTAATTAAATTAACTTTGTCTAAAATACCCGCAATTATGCTTTGATTTGAAGATAAGCCGTTGATATCCGATAATTTACTTACGCCTAAAATTTTTAAATCCACATATTTATGATAAGGATTTGAGGGATTTGAACTGACGATTATTTGATAATTGATTTTTCCGCCGTTTGAGTCAAGAATTATGCTGTCGCGGTTTTCAAAAATGCCGAAAAGTCCGACCGACGATGCCGAGGTAATCTCAATTATCCTAACCGTTCCAGAGGCATTAAAAGCATTATCCCCCGTCAAAACCAATGAGCTATAATTTCCCGCCGCCATATCGGCGGTTTTTATTTGGTCAGCCTTCAAATTATTTAAGTTGACGCCCAAACCTAAAATCCCTTCTATATTCACAAATGAAGCGCTTGTAATTTGAGTTTTATTCTTGTCCGCCATTATATATTGAGAGCCTATTTTAATGTCTATGGTTTTAAATGCCGCTGTGTCCGCATAAGATTCTATTTTGCTTTTATTTTCAACATAGACTGACGCTCCAATATCGGCATTTTGCCCCATCAATATAAGTTGGGAATTGTTATTTATATGAAAATCATTTGAACTTATTTCAGACATATTGGAGTCAAACAAAAATTTAGAGTTATTTATTATGAGTTTGGAATTATCCAAACTTATAGCCCCGCCTTTTGCGCTTGCGCTATTATTTGAAAAATTTATAGTGGAATTATTGAATTCTATTATAGAGCCGCCGCTCGCATAAATCGCTCCGCCGTTCCAAGCGGATTGATTGTTATTAAATTGAGCGGCGCTATTGTCAAAAATCATAGACGCTTTGTATAGATATATAGCCCCGCCGCTCATAGTTTTGGCTCTGTTGAAAGAAAAAGACACGCTTGCGCTTGTCCATTTTACGAGAGAGTTTTCTTCCGCATAAAACGCTCCGCCGTTGCCCATGGCTATATTGGAAGAAAAAGTTATAGAAGAATATCTAAAAATTACTTTTGAATCATAAAGACCTATAGCCCCGCCGTATTCTGAGAAAATATCGGTAGAAAAATTTATAAAAGCCGCTGTGGTATTGGTAAATGACGCTTGCGACCCGGAAAAAAACATAGTCCCGCCGTAATTTGCTCTATTATCAAAAGCATATATTTGCGCATTGTTAAAATCCGCTTTTGATAGGAGAGTAAAAAGCCCCCCTCCATATACGCCGGCTGAATTTCCTATAAATGAGACAGTTGAAGCGTTAAAATCAATTGCGCTATCTGAAACAACTATGGCGCCGCCGTTATTTTTATAGGCTTCGTTATAAGAGAAATTTACGGAACTTCTATCAAAAACGATTTTAGAATTTTGCGCCAATAATGCTCCCGCACTGTTATAACTCGCATTGCTTGAAAATTCCACCGCGCTATTTTGCGCGGTCATTGTTGAATACGAGACAAACATAGCCCCGCCTGAAAATTGAAAATTAAAATCCTCGTCCGTTTCAAAGATAGGCGCATCAAAAGTTACTTTAAAAGGCAGGGGCATTGGACCTATGGGAGGAGGGGCGGTATAAGTATATGTAGCGGGATTTACTTGATTGTTGACAAGTTTTAGAGAGCCGTTTTTTGTAAATGTCATACTGCTGTTTGCAAAAGATATGGAGCTTTGTTCGGCATATATGGCTCCGCCCAGCATTAAGACATTCATTTTATTTTCTATCGTATTGCTTGAAAAAGTTATATTGAAATTATTGGCAAATGTTATTGTTGAGCGTTCAAAAGATATGAACGCCGCGCCTGTTGAGTATATGACGCCGCCTTTTACATTGATATTGACTATATTTGACGCTGTATTATATGTGAAAGATATTCTTGCATTGTTTGTGAAATTAGAATTGCTGTCTATGAAGGCAAGAGTTGAGGTTTTTGCGCTTATAGGTGCTATATAATCATAGTTTTGAAATACGCTTGCGCTTGTGAATATTACGAAATTGTTAGAAAAGTTTATTTGATTATTGAATGTGACAGAAGAGTTATTGGCATTAATTCCTATTTTTTTGAAATCTTTAAATCCGATATTTCCTAATATCATATCTTTTGAAGTCAAAAACAAGCCTGTATTTGTTGATTGCCCTACCAGATAGCGTCCGTTACCCAAAATTGTGATATTATGACCAAGCGGCGCAAGAATATCTTCAAAATTGATGTCGGCGGCTGATAATTCAATATTGACTGATAATGCGCTTACATAAATGTCTTTAAAATATGTCCAAGAGCTGACTGTAACAGAATATGCAGGCAGTCTAATAAACAATACGCATAGAATAATGAATGCGATTTTTAATTTTTTATGCGTCATTTAGCGTTTCCTTTTTGGATTTTTTGAATTTTAACATATTCTTGCCCCAAAAAACAAAAAAAACGAACAAACGGCTAACGGCTTCTCGCAAGTTGCGCAAGAAAGTTTAACGGCAACGACCACGCAAGGAACGCAAAACGGCAAAGACAAAGATCAAAAACCCGAACCTTATACGAGCGGTTTCAAACCCGCCCGCCGAACAAAATGCAAAACCAAACAAAAAACGATAAAAGACAATCGGCAAGCAAATAATCATTCGCTTTCCCCGCAAAGCGGCAGTTAATTCCCCTTCACGAGTGAAGGGGTGGACGCGCAGCGGACGGGCTAGTAACGCCGTTAACGCAGAGCGGTCGTTGTTTCCTCGTCCATTGAGAGCCGCCTCACGACAAGTAAATAGCGCAAGTCTGGAAGCAGACGCGATATATAAGCCCCAAATCAATGGAGGGGGTCATCGCAAAGCGCGTCGTTTGTTTTTAATTGTCTTTGTCATTTTTGCTTTCTGGATTGAGACGCGCATGTAGCGCGCCTCTACTAAACTCAAAAAGTGATTGACATTTCATTCAGATTTTGTATATAATCCGCCTCCGTTATATTATAATGGTGGAAAATCCCCAATAAACGAAATTAAATATTTTATGAAAAATGAATGTGTTTTTAAAAAAGCGGCGATTTTCAACTATAAAATACGGATATTACTCAAAAAGAGGTATATAAAAATGACTAAATTCAAAAACGCTTTGAAAATTAAATTCTTTTATGTATTTGCCGTATTGTTTTTTGCAGGTATACAAGTTTATGGAGCAGATATTAGCGATTGGACGGCTTTTAATAGCGCTTATTCGATTGGCGGCGCCGTCAATCTTTCCAGTTCAATTAGCGTAGGCGCCAATATAGGCGGTTTTAGCGGCAATTATTTGTCAATAAAAGGAAATGGCTTTGCTTTTATCGGCAATGATAAATACGGTTTCTCACTTAGCAGTAAGACCGTTTCATTGGAAGACATAGCGTTTAATGGTTTTAATTCATCTCATTGGGGCGGAGCTATATTTGCCGACCAAGGTTCAAATATATCGTTTAGCGGGAAAAAGATTGAATTTTCAAGCAATTTTGCAACAGCAAGTAATGACGCTTCAGCGGGCGCAATCTTTATAGGTAATACAAATGGCGAATGGACTACGATATCTTTCAATGATGTCCATGTTGATTTCTTGGGTAATATAGCGGCGGCAAACGGCGGAGCTATACATAGTTACGAGGCTTCGTCAATTACATTTAAGGGGGTGGGCAAAACTATAAATTTTATAAGCAATACAGGCAAGGCGGGCAATGGTAATTTTAGAGGCGGCGGAGCAATCTTTGCGATAGGTTCAAGCAACAGACAGGCTTTTATCGGTTTTAATGATGTCCATGTCAATTTTATAGGCAATCTTTCTAATAATGACGGCGGAGCAATCTTTGCAAATGATTATTCAAATATAGATTTTAGTAATACAAATGTATCTTTTATATCCAACAGCGCTGTCAATTCAGGCGGAGCTGTATATGTCAACGCCGGTTCTCTAATTTCTATAAGCGGATCAGGTAAATTTGCGGGCAATAGCGCGGGATATAACGGCGGGGCATTTTTTATTGATAATGCAAATCTAAATCTCATTGCAAATAAAGGCGATTTTGTATTTGAATATAATAATGCTAAAAATGGTAAAGATATCTATATGAATGGCGCTTCTAATTTGAAATTGGACGCTCAAGGTAATAATATAATAATGAAAGGCGGTATAGCAGGCGCAGATACTCAATCCACTATTACAAAGGAAGGCGATGGTCAATGGCTATTATCCGGTAATAATGATTATAAAGGCGCTATACAAATAAAGAAAGGCGATTTTGTTTTGAAAAATATAATAGATGCAAAATTCGGCTCAATAACAATTGATAATGGCGCGAAATTCTCCATAGCGCAAGCGGCTAATACTATATATGTGGACAAAATGACAATCAATGGCATTTATGAAATAGGCTTAAATCTTGAAAGCGGACTGTTAAAAACCGATATCACCAGCGCAACTGATACTATAACGATAGGAGAACAAAGCAAATTAAATATATTATCAAATTTTTCTTATGAAGATTTACAAGCAAGCATAGGAGCAAAAACTCTTTTATATGCTCAAAATGGGATAAGCGGAGTGTTTAGCAATACCGATAGTGTTTATCTTGGCAGAGGGTTCGGCTATAATTTTGACTATAAAGATAAAGCCTTATATATAGTAATCACAAGTGGAACTACCCCAGAAATAACTACATCAGAAAATTCTGGCAGTAATGAACGGGGCATCATAGACGCGCTAAACAATTTAGGCGGCAATACTCCTTATTATAGCGACCTTATGGACATTAAGGATTATCTCTATGGATTGAGACTATCAGGTTCTGACCTTCCCATTGAATTTGTGAAAAATTTAGGCGGTGAATTTATGGTTGATGTCTTGCCTTTGTCTCTGATAAATAAGGATTACAATAGCAGGATATATTCAAAAATCAATGAGACAAAAGAAGTCGGCGCAGATATATCAAAAAGCATTTGGGTTCAAGGCGGCATAGCGGGATTGGAGAATAAGAAGTCGGAAATAGCAAACTTCAAAAATGATGTTTTCGGCATTCAAGCAGGCTTCAATTTCCTCACTTCAAAAGATTTAGTATTAGGCGCATACATCGGCTACGATTCAAATAAAGTCTCGCAAGGAGATAATAAAGCGGATATAGACGATATTCAGTTGGGAGTCTATGGCGGATATTTTGATTCTTGGTTTAATATAAGATGGAATATGACAGGCGCTCGACAATCTTTTAAAACAAACAGAACAATTGTATGGCAGTATCAACATAGAAATCCTCAAGCTGATTTTGACGCTTTCAATATAAGCGGCGGTTTTGAAATAGAGTTTCCTGTTTGGTTATCCTCTCGGTTTGATTTAAAACCTTTTATAGGCGCGCAAGGCGGCTATGCAAGCAATGATGAAATAAAAGAAAAAGACGGCGGAGATTTAAACTTGACAATCCGCAGCGGAGATTATGCCCGCCTTGGAACTTTAGCCGGCGTTAAACTCTCGATGAATACAGGCAAAGTGTCCGCGTATATCAAGGGATATGGAGAATATACTGCAATAGGCAATGAAGCGGAATACGCAATGTTTTTCTCTTCAAATCCAACATCAGATTGGAAAGTAAAAAGCGAAGATATTGACGATTTCTTAATAGGCGCCGGTCTTGGTATAGAATGGTTTATAAACGATACTTTTTCAGTATCTGCAAATGCGGATTACAAAATAAATTCTGATATGCAAAGATATTTTGTGAACGGAGCCGTCAATTATAGATTTGGCGCAAAAGCAAATGCGGCTATTGCTTCGGCGGATGATCATCAAGACATAGCCTATTCTCAAGAGCCTGAAATTGTGACAGCGGATTTTGAACCTATTACAAATACGGGGCAGGATGTTTTTACGAGCCAAGATACTTATCCGCAATCTTTTTCATCTCAAGATTATGTAGCCCAAACAGAAACTCAATCTGATAATACCGCTGAAACTCTTGTTGCCGCGCCGCCGTCTGTTTCTGAACCTCCTGCTGCTGTAGCGGCTGCAATCAAACCTATTGCCGTAAAATCTCAAATACACAAAATCGCGCTCAAACCCAAGACAAAAACTCAATTAGCGCAGGAACGAGCGGAAGAAGCGCGCGCGCTTGAACCGGAGAGAATCCCGGAAGACAAAGCCATAGAAAACCTAATTGACACAAAATCATCGGTAGAACTTGACCAAATGACGGATGAAGAACTCCTTGCCGCTGTTGATGAAGAATCCGTCAAATTCAAAAAACCTTTGGAGAAAAAAGTCAATTTATTGGTTTCTACTTTCAAAAATAATGCCGTAGAATTGACAAATGAAGTCAAAGAAAGCGTAAAAAAATTGGCAAATAATTTAAAACAATACGCTTTCAAAAAAGTTACAGTTGAAGGACATTCAGATTCAAAAGGCGGCGTGAAAAATTTCTTAACTTCTAAACTCAGAGCTCGTTCTGTCTATGCCGCTCTTCGCGAAGAAGGAATTCCAGCCGATAAGATAGAATATAAAGGCATGGGTTCTCAAAAACCAATTGTCAGCAATAAAACCGCTTATGGGCAGCAAGAAAACAGAAGAGTTGAAATAACCGTTGAATAATTAACTTTAAGACATTGCGGGCTTGACCCGCAATCCTCATTTCACTCATAAAATAGATAAAAATAAAAAAGTACCCGCTTTGCAAAAACAAAGCGGGTGCATTGTATAAGGAGTAAAATATGCCGTTTTATTCAGAGAAAGTGATGGAACATTTTGCAAATCCAAGAAATGTTGGAGAAATTGCGCAAGCCGACGGAATCGGAGAAATAGGCAATCCCGTATGCGGCGACATGATGTCGTTTTATATAAAAGTCAAAGACAATAAGATAGAGGATGTGAAATTTAAAACTTTCGGCTGCGGAGCCGCCATAGCCGTATCGTCTATGGTGTCGGAGATGGCAAAAGGCAAGACAATAGAAGAAGCCTTGCAAATTACAAATGACTCTGTTGCCAAGGAATTGGGCGGTCTCCCCCCCAACAAAATGCACTGTTCAAATCTTGGCGCCGACGCTTTACATCGAGCTATAGAAGATTATCAAAAAAAGAGGAATAAATAATATGGAAAACGCAAATACAAAGAAATGCTCCTGCAATTATTGCGAAACAGAACTTAAAAATGCTTGTATGAGCCCTCAATTTTGCCAACCTTGCTCGTCTCCCAAAAACAAAGATGAAAAAATCTGCCCAAAATGCGGCGCCATTTACAGCGCCAAATACTCCAAATGCCCTTCTTGCATAGAATAATTCAAATAATATACCTCTTTACATAACTGATATACAAAAAATGTAAGAGTATAGGTATCATCTTTGCGCGCTAATAGAGATTGTCTGCATGAAAGCGTGCTTGTGTCTTTGCCGTTTTGCGTTACTTGCGTGATCGTGCCGTTAAATTTTCTTTGCGTAACTTGCGAGAAAAAGCCGTTGCCGTTGCTGTTGTTGCGTCTATTCGTTGCTTAAACCCCTCAAAAAGAGTAAAATCCGCTCTTGAAAATATGAAAAAGGAGAATATTAAATGGACAAATTTGTTAAAGAAGGGCTTACTTTTGACGATGTTTTGTTGATACCGCAGCATTCGCAAGTTCTGCCTAAAGATGTTTCCCTTAAAACTCAACTCACAAAAAAAATCACTCTTAATATCCCTCTGATGAGCGCAGGGATGGATACTGTCACAGAAGCGGAAATGGCTATTGCGGTCGCCCGCGAAGGCGGTATCGGCATAATTCACAAAAATATGACTATAGAAAGGCAAGTGAACGAAGTTGACCGCGTAAAAAGAAGCGACAACGGCGTGATTTACGACCCTTTCACTTTAAAAAAAGATAATACTTTGGCTGACGCTAAATCTCTTACCGCAAGATATAGAGTTTCAGGCGTGCCTATTATTGATGAAGAAGGAAAATTGATAGGCATAATCACAAATAGAGATATGCGCTTTGAAACTGACGATACAAAAAAAATCAGCGGCATTATGACAAAGGAAGGGCTTGTCACGGCAAAAGTCGGCACTTCTCTAAAAGAGGCGAGAGAATTTTTAAGAAAAAAGAAAATTGAAAAACTTCCTTTGGTTGATAATAATTTTGTCCTCAAAGGGCTTATCACAATAAAAGACATTGAAAAATCAATCAAATATCCAAATTCTGCAAAAGATGAAAAAGGCAGACTCCTTGTAGGCGCGGCTATCGGCGTGACTAATGATATGTTAGCGCGGGCAAAAGCCTTGCTTAATGCAAGCGTGGATATTTTGACTATAGATACGGCGCACGGACATAGCGCGGGCGTAATAGCGGCTGTTAAAACAATTAAAAAATCTTTTCCCAAAGCTCAGATTGTAGCGGGAAATATTGCGACAGCCCAAGCGGTAAAAGATTTGATTAAGGCTGGAGCAGATTGCGTAAAAATCGGCATAGGTCCGGGCGCTATATGCACAACAAGAGTTGTGACAGGAGTGGGAGTGCCTCAAATTACGGCTATTTATGATTGCGCCCAAATTGCAAAAAAATATTCTATCCCTATAATTGCCGACGGCGGCATAAAATATTCCGGCGATATTTCTAAGGCTTTGGCGGCGGGAGCCAGCGTTTGTATGCTCGGATCTTTATTTGCAGGAACCGCTGAAAGTCCCGGCGAAGATATAATTTATAATGGACGCGCTTTTAAACAATACCGCGGTATGGGGTCAACTGACGCAATGGCGGCGGGAAGCAGCGATAGATATTTTCAGGAAAGCACAAAAAAATTGGTTGCCGAAGGCGTTGAGGGCAGAGTGCCTTTTAGAGGAGCGGTAAGCGATGTTATATATCAACTTATGGGCGGGTTGCGCTCGGCTATGGGATATTGCGGAACAAAAACCATACAGGAATTAAAAGATAAAAGTCAATTCGTAAAAATGACTGCGGCAGGTCTCACCGAAAGCCATCCTCACGACATTTTCATAACAAAAGAAGAAAGCAATTATAGCGCAGGCAATTCATAATTTATAAAGTAGTTTAATGTCGCCATCAACCCGCTTGAAAATAAGGTAAAAACCTTTTCTTTTTTTCGTCATTCCCGAAATTCGTTATCGGGAATCCAAGTTAAAAAAGGCAATGGCAAAAGTGGATTCCCGACAGAGACATTCGGGAATGACGCGCTGGGCGCGACATTCGGGAATGACGCGCTGGGCGCAACATTCGGGAATGATGCGATAGGCGCGACATTCGGGAATGACGCGATAGGCGCGACTTTCCCACAATTGTAGATTGACCCTTAATTTTAATATGGCTTATATTTTCTATACCGTTGCGGGCTTGAATCGCAATCTCCCAGCAAAACATTTTTAGACAAACAATGGAGATTGTCTTGCCCGCAGTAAGCGTTACAGCGCAAAAATAGGACAAACAATGATAAACAATTTAATCGCATTTTTGATGATTATAATTTGCGGCGTATTTTTTCAATGGAAAAAACCCGCGGGAGTCGACCCCGACAAAGCGCGCCATGCTATAAATACCATAGTCATAAAATTTTTTATGCCCGCCTTATGTTTTAAAGTGATTGCAACTATGGAAATAAACAGCGATGTTATACTCTTTCCGCTGTCTGCAATTCTCACAGTTTTGTCTGTAATGTTTTTCTCTTACCTTACATACACAATACTCGGCAAATTCACAAAAGTCAGCAAAAAAGAAAAGGGCGCCGCTATTTTGACATCGTCTTTCGGCAATGTGACATTTTTCGGCATACCGATTTTGACGGCTTTATACGGCAGCGAGGCTATAAAATTTCCAATTCTATACGATTGTATGGGGACTGCAATTTTATTGTGGACTATCGGCATAATGCTGGGCGCATATTACGGCAGCGGACGCAAAGTCCGCCTTAAAGACGGTATAAAATCTTTTGCTATGACGCCGCCGATTTGGGGCATGGTTTTAGGATATATCGCAAATTTTTCAGGTTTTGGGCAACAGATGCCGGAATTTTTTATAGCGTTTTTAGACTTAATGTCCGCGCCGATTATAGGAATAATGATTTTTAGCATAGGAATGATGTTAAAAATCCCTCAAATGAAATCTCTTTTTATAGCAATACCCGCCGTAATTATAAAACTCTGCATATCCCCTCTGATAGCCTTCCTCTTTGCAACTCTTTTAGGGTTAGAAGGTCTCGCTTTTAAATCCACAATAGTGGACGCCGCTATGCCGGTGATGGCTTTATCATTAGCGATAGTATCAGAATCCAAATTAGACGAAACCGCCGCCGCCCTGATAGCCGTAATTACAGTGATATTATCTTTTATCACAATCCCAATCACAGTTTTACTAATCGGATAAAACAATTTGCGTAATGCCTTGACAAAAAAAACATAATTTCATACATTGCCGCCAACAAAAACATAGTAAGTTAGTATGATTTCCCCGTGAACTTTGTCCATTTATTGGGACTTTATATATATAATGATTGAAAAATCAATATGTTTTTGTAAAATAAAAATAGAAAATAGGAGGATGGTATGGCAAAGATTTATGAAAATTTAACAGATTTAATAGGCAAAACGCCTCTGTTAAGACTGAAGAATTTTGAAACAAAGGAAGGTATCAGCGCAAAATTGATAGGGAAATTGGAGTATTTCAATCCCGCAGGAAGCGTAAAAGACAGAATCGCAAAAGCGATGTTAGACGATGCGGAAAAAACGGGGCTTTTAAAGAAAGGCTCGGTAATTATTGAGCCCACAAGCGGAAATACGGGCATAGGACTTGCAAGCGTTGCGGCGGCAAGGGGCTATAGAATTATTCTTACAATGCCTGAAACTATGAGCGTTGAACGCAGAAATCTTTTGAAGGCTTATGGCGCCGAGCTTGTTCTTACAGAAGGCGCAAAAGGAATGAAAGGAGCGATAGAAAAGGCTGACGAATTAGCAAAGACAACTCCTAATTCGTTTATTCCCGGACAATTTGTAAATCCCGCAAATCCCGCAATACACAAGGCTACTACGGGTCCTGAAGTTTGGGAAGATACTGACGGAAAAATTGATTTCTTTGTGTCAGGCATAGGCACGGGCGGAACAATAAGCGGCGCGGGAGAATTTTTGAAATCCAAAAATCCCAATATCAAAATCATAGCCGTTGAACCAGCCGCTTCTCCCGTTTTATCGCAAGGCAAAGCGGGTTCTCATAAAATACAAGGCATAGGCGCGGGCTTTGTTCCCAAAACATTAAACACTGAAATTTATGACGAGATTATAGCGGTGTCTAATGAAGACGCCTTTGAGACAGGCAAAAAAGTTGCAAGAGATGAAGGTTTGCTTATAGGAATATCTTCAGGCGCGGCGCTTTTTGCAGGTTTGCAATTGGCAAAAAGAGAGGGAAATAAAGACAAAAATATAATTGTAATTTTGCCCGATACGGGCGAAAGATATTTATCAACGCCTTTATTTGCAGAAGCATAATGTGCGGCGAAGCCGCGATACACACGACTGGCTATAAGTTAAGTGCGACTGGAAGGTCGCTTTGCCTTTTGGCGTCTTTTGACAGAATTTGTCTGCTTGGATAGCGCCGCTATACGCGCGCAGACAAAGTAGGTGCGGCGAAGCCGCGATACACACGACTGTCTCTAAGTTAAGCGCGACGAGATGGTCGCTTTGCCTTTTGGCGTATTTTGGCAGAATTTGTCTGCTTGGATAGCGCCGCTATACGCGCGCAGACAAATTCTGCCAAAATACGCTCAAAATGCTTCGCGGAGCGCGTATCATACATAAAGGGAAAAACGACAAACAACAAAACCCAAAAACCTCGTGGGGTGCAGGTTTGAAACCCGCACCCCACGATTTTCGTTCGTTCGTCGTCATCATTCGTCGTTTATTTTTTACCGTTTTCCATTGAGGTTTACTGTTCGTCCAGAGGGTAGGTTTGAAACCCGCCCTACAAAGTTTTTGTATTTGTCGCGCGGCGGCTGTCCATTGCGAGAATCTGTTGTCATTGCCAACAAAACGCAATTTATATACTATGCGATTATGAAAAAAATAGAAATTCTCGCTCCTGCGGGGTCAAAGGAATCATTTATTGCGGCTGTGTCCGCTAATGCCGACGCTATATATTGCGGATTGAATAATTTTAACGCAAGAAGCAAGGCGCAAAATTTTAATCCCCGCCAAATTTCAAGTTTTATAGATTATGCCCATCAAAACAATACAAAAGTTTATATAGCTTTCAATACCCTTATCAAAGAAAATGAAATCAAAGAAGCGGCAGAATTGATAGATATTATTTCATCGGCAAAAGCGGACGCAATAATAGTTCAAGATTTCGCCGTAATTTCTTTAATCACAAAATACTTCCCAAATTTGAAACTACATTTAAGCACACAAGGCGCGATACACAATTCTTTCGGCGCGCTTGCCGCCAAAAAGAGCGGGTTTAAAAGAGCGGTTTTAGCCAGAGAATTGTCTCTTGCGCAAATCAAAAGCATATCGCGCGCTTGCGATATAGAATTGGAGATTTTTGTCCACGGCTCTTTATGTTTTTGCGTATCGGGATTATGTATGCTGTCAAGTTTTATAGGAGGAAGAAGCGCAAACCGCGGCTCTTGCTCGCAAGTATGCAGAAGAAAATGGAGTTTTGACGATAAGGAAGGCTTTTATCTATCTCCAAAAGATTTGGATTTATCTCAATATATAAAGGATTTAAAAAAATCCGGCATATCCTCTTTAAAAATTGAGGGCAGAATGAAAAATCCTCAATATGTTTATAAAACTGTCCGCGCTTATAAAATGCTTGCAGAGGCTGACGAAAATTCTTCTAATTGGGCAGACATTGTTCAAGAGGCTAATACTCTTTTATCCTCAGATTTTGCAAGAGTAAAAACAAGTTTTAATTTTGCCTACAAATCCAATCACATTTTTGAGCCTGAAATGCCCAAACAAATAGGAGCGTTTTTGGGAGAAGTTTTAGAATCAGAGGACAATAAATTTAAAATCAAAACAAATGCTTTGTTAAATATCAACGATGTTTTTAAAGCGGGCAGTCCCAAAGATGAAAATTATTTCAGATTTAAAGCGCAAGAAATAAAAAAAGACGGCGAATTTTACGAGATTACAACGACAGAGATTGCAAGTCAAGCCCGCAATGATAAAGGACAAACTTACAATGACGATATTGCTCCAATAAGAAAAGGTTATTTTATATTTAAAACTGCGGATGGAAAGTTTAATGATTTTTTATCCGTCATTGCGGGCATTGACCCGCAATCTCCTTCAAAACAAAAACAGACGGGCATCGGTATATATTGCGCGTCTAATCCTGCGATGACGACAAAAGGCGATGATAATATAATCACTTTCCCCAAATTCAACAAAAACAAAACTCCCGCTCAATTATTTTTAAAAATAGACGATATAGGCTGGCTAAAACTTATAAAAAACAAAGAAGCGTCAATAATACTCGCTTTAAACAAAGATAATCTAAATAAAGCGCAAGGCTTTGACTATTTTGAAATTCCGCCCTTTATAGACGAAGAGGACTTAGTCTTATATCAAAAAACAATATCAGGCATTTGTAAAAGTCAAAACAAATCTTTCTTTTTAAATAATCTTGGACATTTTGAATTTTTTAAAGGCTTAAAAGCCCAGTTGAATGCAGGTATGTTTTTATATGTTCTAAACTCTTTTAGCGCGGATTTTCTTTTTAAGCGCGGCGTTAAAAATTTTGTTTTCAGCATAGAAGACGATTATAAAAATATCTCAAAACTTTGCGCCGCAGGTTTAGCAGGCGGCGGGATTTTCTATATGTCGGGACTTGCGGCTTTGGCAATTTCCAAAATGAAAGCTCATCAAGATTTGCAAAACAAAGAAATTATAATCAAGTCTGGGCAAGATCAATTTAAAATAATCGCAAAAGAAAATATTGACTATATTGTCCCAGCAATCCCAATAATGCTTTTTAACAAAAAATTCCGATTAGAAAAACTTCAAATCAACAAATTTTTAATAGACTTATCTTTTATTAAACCCAATGAAGCCTATCTAAACGCCGTCCTAAACGCTCACAGCGGCAAACAATTCTTGCAAAACAATAATGAATTTAACTTTGACAGAAATTTGAAATAAGGACGACTTTCACCGCCGAATTTAAGGTGCGGCGAAGCCGCGATTACACACGACTGGCTACAAGTTAACGCGACGAAATGGTCGCTTTGCCTTGGCGTCTTTTGACAAGTTTGTCTGCTTGGATAGCGCTACTATACGCGCAATGTGCGGCGAAGCCGCGATTACACACGGCTGTCTCTAAGTTAAGTGCGGCTTCGCTTTGCCTTTTGGCGTCTTTTGACAAGTTTGTCTGCTTGGATAGCGCTGCTATACGCGCAATGTGCGGCGAAGCCGCGATTACACACGGCTGTCTCTAAGTTAAGTGCGGCTGAAAGGTCGCTTTGCCTTTTGGCGTCTTTTGACACAATTTGTCTGCTTGGATAGCGCTGCTATACGCGCGCAGACAAATTCTGCCAAAATACGCTCAAAATGCTTCGCGTAGGTCGTCTCATATATAAAGGGAAACAGCGACAAACAACAAAAAACAAAACCCAAAAACCCAAAAAACCTAAATTCTCGTAGGGTGTGGGTTTCAAACCCGCCTGCTTGGACGAAAGATAAAATCAAACGGTAAACGGCAAAAGGCAAACGGCAACAACACGCATCTAAAATCAGAAAATAAAGATGGCAAAAACAAAGAGAGAAGACGACAAAGGCAATTAAAAAATAATGACAAAAACAAAGGGAAAAAAAGGATAACTGTCGCTTTGCGTTGCGACGCTCTGCGATTAACCCCTCACCATACCCTCTTCTTCAAGGGGCGAGGAAAAAACAACGCGCTTTGCGGGGAAAGTTGATTCCCGATAGAGACATTCGGTAATGACACGGCAGATTTGCCTTTTGCCGTCATTCCCGAGCGTCTTTGTCGGGAATCCAAGTTAATCGCAGAGCGATTGAACGACAATAATTGTTTGCTAAAAAAAGGGATTAATTACCACTTTGCTTTGCGCTCCGCGATTTACCCTTCTCCCCGCTTTGCGACCTTCTCCCCACCTCTCCCGTAGGAGATAAGAGGAAATTTTGATACGAACGGAGAGAAAAAAACGACGCGCTTTGCGGGGAAAGTTGATTCCCGATAGGGACACTCGGGAATGACGGCGTTGGGGAGACATTCGGCAATGACACGGCAGGTTTGTCTTTTGCCGTCATTCCCGAGCGTCTTTGTCGGGAATCCAAGTTAATCGCAAAGCGATTGAACGACAATAATTGTTTACTAAAAAAAGAGGATTAATTGCCGCTCTGCTTTGCGCTCCGCGATTTATCCTTCTCCCCGCTTTGCGCCCCTCTCCCCGCCTCTCCCGTAGGAGATAAGAGGAAATTTTGATACGAAGGGCGAGGAAAAACGGCGCGCTTTGTGTCAAAAGTGGATTCCCGATAGGGACACTCGGGAATGACGACATTGGAGAGACATTCGTAGGTAACACAGAAAGGAAACAATAGAGATTACGGGGCTTGCCACATAGGCGATGACAAATAGGACTTTTTAGCCCAATAAGTCAATAAAGAAAGTTAAAGCAAATACTCTATTGACTTCGCAGTTCCAATAAATAAAAATCCGCCGCGCAAATTTAAAATCTACGCGGCGGATTTGTTTGTTTATCTGTTTAATCTCTTATTATTGCACTTTCAATACATATGTGGCTTTCAGTGCGCTCGGCATATTAGGCAATGCTTTGTTTGGGTCCATTTCTGTATAGTTCTCATCTTTTACATAAATCTCAATTACCAATGTAATAGCTTGTGTAATTTGGTTATGCCCGCTGTCAACAGGCGTCATAATAGAAGATATGTCAACTGGAGTAGTTCCATCAGATGCAAAGGCATTATTACCCCAGATAAATTTGTGAAGCGCACCATCTACACGCGCCTGGACATCTGTGTGGTTGGAGAAAGGAAAATTCTTGTCAACAGAAATATAATTTCCAGTTACCACCCAATTGGTTCCTGACTGCATCTCTATTTGGTATGTTTTGCCATCAGTTCCAGTCATTACCGGACTTGACGGGACAAACGAACTTGGCGGCGCGGGCGCGGCGGCATCCGTAGCCAAAACAAAAGTAAAAGTCTTTGTTATCCCTTTATAAGTTGCTGTCAAAGAGATAGTTGCGGGATTGTCAGAATAGAATGAATTGCTTACTGTCAACTTTCCATTTTGTTCTGAGACGGCATTGTTACTTGTTGGATCAAGAGTCCATTGAGCGTCAGAAATCTCAAAATATGCTACGCCGCTTGAGGATATCTCTTCAATTCCTATGACAAGAGAATATGCCTTGTTATTTCCATCAATAGTTATGGTCGCGCCCATATTGTCATCAGCAATACGGTAAGTCCCAAAATGCAAATAAACTATCTCATAAGCGGGAA
>JAITTG010000061.1 GCA_031287095.1 Candidatus Parendomicrobium reticulitermitis
ATATTTTCAGGGTTTAGCGTCAACGGCGGATTTAAAATAAAGTTCGGCGCATTAGAAAGAAGACCAATCCCCGAAAAGCCCGAACCCGAGCCGGAACCAGAACCAATCCCAGAACCCGAGCCAGAACCTGAGCCGGAGCCTGAAGAAGAAGAAGAAGAGTCTGCGCCCAAAGATGATTTTTCAGCGTTGGATAATTTGGACGAAGCGACGCTGTTAGCGTTGCTTGCCCAACTTGAAGGGGCAAAAGGGGCGGAAAAGAAAATGATAGAAGACGCGCAAGAAAGGCGCAAAAACTTATTGCAAGCGTTTAGATTGTCGGCTGCGACATTTAAAACTTCGAGCGCAAAATTGTCAGAGCAAGCAAAAATAGATATAGGCAAATTAGCAGAGAATTTAAAGGCTTACGATTATAAGAAAATCACAGTAGAAGGACACACAGATTCCAGCGGCATAGCCGACAAAAACCGCATATTATCGCGCCAACGCGCTAAAGTGGTATATGAGGAGTTAATAAAACACGGCATTCCAAGGAGCAAATTAGCGTATGTAGGTTTCGGCTCTCTAATCCCAATAGCCCCCAACGCCGCCCCCAAAGGCAGAGAACAAAATCGAAGAGTTGAAGTGTTCGTAGAGTAACGACAACGGCATATAGGTGCGGCAAAGACGCGATACGCGCGGCTGGCGCTAAGTTAAGCGCGGCGGTAAAGCCGCTGCCTTTTGGCGTCTTTTGACACAATTTGTCCGCTCGGATAGCTCCGCTATATGCGCCGCCAAAGGACGCTCAAAATGCTTCGCAGAGTTCAAGTGAAACAAATCGTTGCAGTTAATTCCCCTTTGTAAATCTCATTTCGGGCAAGACCCGCAATTTTTCTCTATTCTCTTTGTCTGTTGTCGTTTTTGCGCCACTTGCGCGGTCATGCCGTTGTTTAAGGAAAGGGCGTTCGCATCTCGCCCCCGCCGCCAGACATGCGCTCTTTATTCATTGCGCGGCTGTTGAAACTTGCGAGAAAAGCCATTGCCGTCTTTTCTCTTTTCTCTCTGCCTTTTTCCTTTATTACATTGATTAGAAAGGTCAAATATATTACAATCCTCGCTGTTTTGAATATATCTTAATAAGGCATATAAATGAAAATTGAACTCATATCTACGGGAACAGAATTACTCACCGGCAAAGCAAACACAAATGCCGCTTATATTGGAAAGCGGCTTTTGGATTTGGGTTTTGAACTTTCCGCAGTCATTGATATCTCCGATAGAAAAAATGATTTGCTATATACTTTAAAAGGAAGTTTTGAAAGAAGCGGCGCGGTCATTTTGACCGGCGGGCTGGGACCTACTTTTGACGATATTACGGTAGAGACTGTCGCAGAATTTCTTGATATTGAGATGTATAAAGATGAAACTGTTTTAAAAGATATTCAAGATTTTTTCAAAATAAGAAATATCTCTTATGTCTCCAACAATAACAATAGACAGGCAAATATTATAAGAGGCGCGAAAGTTTTAAAAAACAAATTCGGCACTGCTCCGGGTCAGTTGCTTGAATGTAAATATAAAAACCGCGCTATAACAGTTTTTTTACTTCCAGGTCCGCCAAGGGAAATGCAGCCTCTTTGGGAAGAATATGCCCAGCCTTATTTTCAAAAATTAGTCAAAGGTTTTAGGGTCAACAAAGTTATCAGCGTTGTAGGTTTGGGAGAATCTCTTGTAGAAGAGAAAATAAGACCTGTGCTGGACGAAACCTTGTCGCCGCCGCTTAATGACAATGTTGAGTTTGGGATTTTGGCTCATAATGCAATTATCACAGTCAAATTCTCGGTAATTGGAGATAAAAAGGATTTTGTAGATAATACTGCAAACGATATAATGGCAAAAATAGAGAATATCTTAAAAGACAATATATTCTCTCATAATAATGAAAGTCTTGAAAATGCGGTTGGAAAACTTTTAAAAGAAAAAGAAAAGACGCTGTCTATTGCGGAATCTTGCACAGGCGGCTTGATTTCTCAAAAAGTTACCGATATTGCGGGGAGTTCTAAATACTTTAAAGGTTCTGTTGTTTCTTATGCCGACTCTGCAAAAACTGATTTGCTTGGAGTTAAAAAGAAAACTTTAGAAAAATACGGCGCTGTGAGTTCTCAAACTGCGGCAGAAATGGCAAATGGAGCGCTCAAAATATTTGATACGGATTATGCTTTATCAGTCACAGGAATAGCGGGACCAGACGGCGGCTCGTCGGAAAAACCCGTCGGGCTTGTATATATAGGCATAGCGTCAAAAGAAAAAGAGAAAAGAAAATCAAAAACAATGGTAAAAAGCAAAACGCAGACTTTTCAATATAATTTTGCAGGCAGTAGACAAGACATCAGAGATAGGACGGCAAATATAGCGTTGAATATTTTGAGAAAAACTATATGTTAAAATTCGTCTCTTACGCTGAACCTCGCAATGGCAACGCTAAAAACCATAATACTGAAACCCACAATGACAACAAGAAAGAATTTTCTTGCGGGGCTATTGTATATAAGAAAGAAGGCGGCAAAATTTTATTTTTGATAGTCCATTCAAAAAGAAATAATGAGTGGGGATTTCCAAAAGGACATATAGAAAAAGGCGAAAGCGAGAAAGAAACGGCTAAACGCGAGATTTTTGAAGAGACGGGTATAAAAGAAATTGAATTTATTGACGATTTTAGATATGAAGAAATCTACAATATAAGTAAAGATAAAAAAGAGAAAAGAGAAAAGAAAACCAAAAACAAAGTCAGACAATAGAGAAACACAGTATTTATTTTTTAGCAAAGGGCAGTGAAAACGCAAATTGCCGTCATTGCGGACTTGACCGTCAATTTCTTCTCCGCAATACAAATCGGACAATGACAGGGATTGCGGGTCAAGCCAAAAATGACAACGCCAATGCCTGTGATGATGACGATAATTCTTACGAAATAGACAAATGCAAATGGCTGCAATTAGACGCTGTTTTAAATCATTTAAAATTTGATAATCAAAAAAATATGTTGAAAGAAGCAAATAAAAAAATAGGAGGCAGATAAAATGGCAAATCCATTACTTAAAGAAGATGTGTTTAAAAAAACTTCAGACATTCAAGGCGGCGTAGTATATTCAGAACGGCAAACGGCAATGACTATATCCGGGACTATAAATAAAAGTATTATTCTCTTGCTTTTGCTTGGCGCAAGCGCGGCTTATGCTTGGTCTCATCCCGCTATAGCGCAAACCCTTATGTTTCCCGCTCTTATAATAGGTTTTATTTTGGCTATGGTAAACATTTTTAAGCCCAATATTTCGGGGATAATTGCGCCGATTTACGCTCTTTGCGAGGGGATAGTTCTCGGCGCTATATCGCTTTATTTTAATAATTCTTATCCCGGAATTGTCGTCAACGCCGTATTTCTTACAATAGGAGTTTTGTTTTGTATGCTTGCCGCGTATAGAGCGGGGCTTTTGAGAGCCACTCCAAAATTTAGAAAAATTCTATTGCTTTCAATGATGGGCATTTTCGTTTTTTATCTTATAAATATAGTAATGTCTTTCTTTGGAAGCCCGCTTGGATATTTTGGGAGCAATTCGCAAGGCGCAGTTCTTATCAATTTAGTTATCGTAGTAATTGCCGCTCTCAATTTTATCATTGACTTTGATATGATAGAGCAAGGCGCTTATCGCGGCGCGCCCAAATATATGGAATGGTATTGCGCTTTTGCTTTGCTTATAACTCTCGTATGGCTTTATCTTGAGATTTTAAGAATGTTGGCAAGAAGACGCTAATGCTTGAAAAAACTCAGTTTTTTAGGGCGGTAAATGATTCTTTGACGCTGCCGCAAAGCAATATAGAGGCGATTTTTACTGGTCGTTCTAATGTTGGAAAGAGCAGCGTAATCAACGCTTTATGCTCTCAAAAGAATTTAGCGAGAACTTCTAAAACCCCGGGACGCACTCGGAGCATAAATGTTTACAGTATAGCGATGGGGAAATGGCTTATAGATTTACCGGGCTATGGTTTTGCAAAAGTCAATCTCAAAGAAAAAAATTTGTGGCAAAAAATGATAGAGGAATGTATATTAAAACGGCAAAGCAAAAAGTTGATATATTTGATTATAGACATTTTTGTAGGACCGACAGATTTGGATTTGGATATGGTTTTTTGGCTAAAAGAAAACTCTGTTCCTTTTAAAGTAATAGCCAATAAATCGGACAAATTAAACGCCGCCGCCCAAAAAGAAGAAATGCGGGATAAATTAGCGGAGATTTTTGAGATTGGCGCATCCAATATCTATATCGTCAGCGCCAAAAAGAAACAGGGTTTTGACAAGTTAAAACAAGACATAAACAATTATTTTAATGGTAAAAAATAGAGATAATGAAATTTTGCAGGGCAAATGATTATTTCTCCCCAATAAACAATTTAATAGATATTTTTTAGCGGCTTTTGTTTTGTGGAATTTATATTGCATAGACAGGGTCGCTTTTTTATGTCTAAACGGATTCGACAATGCGGGCGGGATAGCAAAGCCGTTAACGCAGAGCGCGCCGTTTGTTTCCTCGCCCCTTGAGAGAGAGGGGTTAATCACAGAGCGCAATGCAAAGCGGTGTAGTTATTACATATAGGGAATCTGCTTTACAGCGCCTGTGCGCATGAGGCAGGTCTCAAACCTGCTCAAAAAGACCGTCATTCTGATTTTTATGCATTGGTTATGCAAGAGGTCTATTGTGTTGTGAGATTAGATTATGTGTCAAGCCTGCAGGATGCAACGGGAAAAGAATTAATCAGCGCTTTCTTGGCGGCGGTCTTCTTTTAGGAACTTTTTTAGGCAGCGGTTTTCTTTTTTTGAAACTTGTAACGGGAGTTCTTACCAAGGCTTTTCTCATAAAGTTCGTCCATATAGGAGCGGCTATTACTCCGCCTGCCGTCCCGTCGCCGAGGTCTATTTTTCTATCGTCGTATCCAACCCATACGCCTGCGACTATATCATTGGTATATCCTATAAACCAAGCGTCGGCAAAATCATTTGTGGTTCCAGTCTTTCCAGCGCTTGGATGTCTAAGCCTTTGAGCGTCTCTTCCGCTGCCTCTTAAAATCACTTGTCTTAACATATTTGTCATAATAAAACTTGTATTTGCAGACACCACCTCAATAGGCTCGTCTATATGCTGCTCTATAATATTTCCATTTTTATCTTCTATTTTTGAAATTACATAAGGATCCATTTTTAAACCGCCTGCCGCTAAAACGCTGTAAGCGCCGACCATCTCATTTAAAGTCACTTCGCTCACTCCCAATGCGAGAGAGAAAGTATCTATCAAATAACTTGATATGCCGAGTCTTCTTGCAAGCGCTATAACTTTTCTTGGCGATATGCGTCTAATCAATTCAACTGCGCATGTATTTATAGACAAAGCGAGAGCAGTTTCTAATGTGACTTCGCCTCTATATCTTCTGTCATAATTCATAGGACGCCATACTTTCTTTTTGCTTACCAACTCTTTTTCGGCGACTCTTTCCGCCATATTCTCAAGAGAAACAGAATCATTGGATGATAAAACCCATTTTTGTATTCTTTCGTTATAGACAAAAACCATAGGACGGTCTTCAAGAACATCAGTTGGACTATATCCTTCTTCAAGAGCGGCAAGAAAAACAAACGGTTTAAAAGACGAGCCGGGCTGGCGTTTTGCTTGAGTAGCGCGGTTGAATTCGCTTTCCTCAAAATTCCTTCCTCCAACCATAGATCTGATAGCCCCTGTTTTAGCGTCAATAGCGAGCAAAGCGCCTTGAACTTTAATAGGCTCTATATTTTTTTTCTTAAAAAATCCTTTTCTTCTATTATCAAATTTTGACAACATTCTATCCATAGATTCTTCAGCGGCTTTTTGCATATTCATATCAATGGTTGTATATACCGAAAATCCATTTGTATAAAGTTCGTCTAAACCGTATTTTTTAGCAAGCAAAATACGGACATATTCCACAAAATATCCGCCTTTTTCTTCCAATTTTTTGAGGTCTTCTTTTTGAATCGGCATAGGCTCTTGTAAAGCGTCCGCTTGCTGCTCTTCTGTGATATAACCCAATTCTTTCATTTTAAATAACACAAGATTCCTTCTCATAAGAGAAGCCTTCGTATCTTTGAAAGGATTATAAAAATTTGGAGATTTGGGTATTGCGGCAAGAGTCGCGCATTCGGCAAGAGTTAAATCTTGGACATTCTTGCCAAAATATGTGATAGCGGCTGACTGAACTCCATAAGCGCCAAACCCGAAATACGCTTGATTAGCGTAAAATTGCATGATTTCATTTTTAGAATAAACGGACTCGATTTGGATGGCGAGAATCATTTCTTTAAGTTTACGATTCATATTTTTATCCGCCGTCAAAAACATCATTCTTGCAAGTTGTTGAGTGATAGTGGAACCGCCTTCAGAAACTCTGACATTTTTAGCTATTCTTGACGCCGCGCGCGCTATGCCTCTTATTGAAACGCCCCAATGGTCGTAAAAATCATTGTCTTCTATTGATACAAAAGCATCTTGTAAATGCTTTGGGATTTTTTCTATCGGAGTGAATGTTCTTTTTTCCGTGAAGAATTCTGATATGAGATTATTATGTCTATCGTATATTTTTGCCGATATTTTTGGAGAGAAATTTTCTATCTGATACATGGATGGTAAATCCGCCATAGCGCTTTCCAACACGAGACCTACGACTATAATACAAATGGGAAAAATTATGCCAAAAACAATAACAGGGATGGAAAAAAAATCCTTAATTGCATTTAAGCGCAATGTAAAAGCATTATAATTTGTTTCTTGCTTTTGGTTGATTGGAGATTCTTGTTGATTGGTTGAATTTTCTTGTTGATTGTCTTTTTTCTCGTTTTCTGACATTTAGACCCCTGTGTATGATATGTAGCATGTAAGTTGTTTTACTTTATAAATAAAAAAGGGAACGAAGTTTATCCTTATTTGAGCAGTCTGTCAATGATAAGAGCCCAAACTTACAAGGTTTGGTTTTTTTACCTTTGTTGTTGTTTCTATCTTCTAATTTTGCCGTTCATTCGTTTTTGTTGTTTGTCGTTATGTATGATACGCGCTCCGCGAAGCATTTTGAGCGTATTTTGTCAGAATTTGTCTGCACGCGTATAGCAGCGCTATCCAAGCAGACAAATTCTGTCAAAAGACGCCAAAAGGCAAAGCGTCCGTCCAGTCGCACTTAACTTACAGCCAGTCGTGTGTAATCGCGCATTACTGTCTGTGCGCGTATAGCGGCGCTATCCATGCAGACAAATTCTGTCAAAAGACGCCAAAAGGCAAAGCGTCCGTCCAGTCCTGCGCCAAACTTAGAGATAGTCGTGTGTAATCGCGGCTTGCCGCACCTATGCCGTTTGCTTTTTTTGCTTTAAGAACTCATTTTTGATACAATAGCGTCATTCCAAACAATAATTCAAGAAGAACATGAAAAAGGAGAGATATTATGTCAATTGTTAAAGAGGGGTATCCATTTATCGCTGTTCCTATGGTTTTAGGCTTGGCTCTCATTATTACGGGTATAGGCTACATTACCCTTTTTTTCGGTATTTTGTGCGTTATTGCCGCATTATTCTGTTTGTATTTCTTTAGAGATCCCAAAATAAAGATTACAGAAGGAACTAATTTAGTATTATCGCCATGTAATGGAAGAGTTCTTGAAGCAGGGGAAACTGAAAACGGTAAGATAATCAGAGTGTTTTTGTCAGTTTTTGATGTTCACCTTCAACGCTCCCCTATAGCGGGCAAAGTGATAAGCGTCCAACACAAGCCCGGCAAATTTTTAAAGGCTATGGAGCCTACCGCCCATATAGAAAATGAACAAAATATCATAACAATATCAAGCGAAAATGGAACTTTTATAGTAAAACAAATAGCCGGCATTTTGGCGAGAAGATGCGTATCATGGGTAAAACCATCCGATTATTTGGAAAAAGGCGATAAAATCGGCTTAATAAAATTTAGTTCTCAAGTTGATGTCATTATGCCCGGCAATGTGTCTCTTAAAGTGAAAGTTGGCGACAAAGTGGTTTCAGGAGTAACCGTTTTTGGAGAAATAAAATGAAACATTCTTTAAAAAAAGGCATATATATTTTTCCAAGTTTATTCACAAGCGGCAATATGGGTTTTGGTTTTATGTCTATGCTTGCATCTATTGACGGACATTTTACGAAAGCGGCTTGGTTTCTTGTTTGCGCAATAGCCTGCGATATGCTTGACGGCAGAATAGCAAGAATGACAAACACCACAAGCGAATTCGGCGTCCAGTTGGACTCTTTAAGCGATTTGGTATCTTTTGGTCTTGCGCCGTCTATTATGATGTATATGCTTGTATTGGGGAAAATGGGCAGAATCGGCATAGCTATAGCGGTTTTATTTGTTTTATGCAGCGCTTTGAGGCTTGCAAAGTTTAATGTTCAGGCTAAAGATGGGATTGTTCATAGCTCATTTCAAGGACTGCCTACGCCTGCTTCTGCCGGAGTCTTAATCTCTTTTGTTTTAAGTTATGAATTATTGTTTGCAGGAGTCGGACAAGGACTTTCCTTTAAAACAATACCCATATTGATGAAGTCTATGCCGGCATTTTTTGACGCTATGCCTATCGTAATGGTAGTTTTATCCTTTTTGATGGTCTCAAATATTCCGTATCTGTCCTTTAAGAAAATAAAATTATCAAAACCTGCGGCATTTAGGCTTTTGGTTTTAATCATTTTTACTATCACTCTCATTTTAGTATTTCCTCAAAACACATTCTTTATCTTGTATTTGGCTTATGCTTTATCGGGCTTAATAATGTATGCGTTCAGATTTCGCAAAATCCTTGCAAGAAAATTCAGAGCAACTGTTGATGATGAAGATTCAAACAAAAACGGAGATATAAATGAAAGATAAAGTATTGTTTTTTGACACGACTTTAAGAGATGGAGAGCAATCCCCCGGCGCAAGTATGAATTTAAAGGAGAAAATGCTTGTAGCAAATCAACTTGAGGCGCTTGGAGTAGATATAATAGAGGCGGGCTTTCCTATTTCAAGCCCCGGAGATTTTGAATCTGTCAAAACTATAGCCCAAAAAATCAAAAATTCATCTATCGCAGGTTTATGCCGCGCAAGCCAAAAGGATATAAGTTGTTGTTGGGACGCAATAAAATATTCAAAAAAACCCCGTATTCACATCTTTTTAGCCACTTCGGACTTACATATTGAAAAAAAACTTATGATGACAAGAGCAAAAGTTCTTGATTCGGCTGTTAAATCGATCAAATATGCAAAATCGTTTTGCAAAGACATTGAGTTTTCCGCTGAAGACGCGGGCAGGTCTGATATGGATTATCTTTGCAAAGTGATTGAGGCTGTAATTGACGCGGGAGCATTAACGGTGAATATCCCCGATACAGTAGGCTATACAATCCCCAATGAATACGGCGATAAGATAGCGATAATAAGAAAAACAGTTCCAAATATAAATAAAGCGGTAATAAGCGTTCATTGCCACAATGATTTAGGTCTTGCCGTAGCAAATAGTCTTGCGGCTATAGAAAATGGCGCAAGACAGGTGGAATGCACAATAAACGGCATAGGCGAAAGGGCGGGAAACGCGTCTCTTGAAGAAATCGCTATGGCGTTGAAGGTTCGTCCTAACTATTACAATATCCAAACCTCTATAAAATCCAAAGAAATTTATAAAACAAGCAAACTTGTTTCCAAATTGACGGGTATAGCAGTGCAAGTAAATAAGGCTATAGTAGGCGCAAATGCTTTTGCTCACGAAGCGGGAATTCATCAAGACGGCATGCTTAAATCAAGAGATACTTATGAAATTATGCATCCCGCAGATATTGGAGTTCCTGAAAGTTCTTTGGTTTTAGGCAAACATTCAGGCAGGCATGCTTTCTTTAAAAAACTCAAGGAATTAGGTTATAAATTAAACGATAAAGACTCTCTATCGCTATTTGAGAAGTTTAAAGTGTTGGCGGATAAAAAGAAAGTCATTTTTGACGATGATATAGTTTCAATCGCAGAAGAAAACGCAGCCTCAACAAAAGAGATTTTCTCGTTAAATTACATGAGCGCAACCTCAGGCACAGGCACTATTCCAACCGCTACTGTGCGTATTTCAAAGTTAAATGAAAATAATAAGCCCGCAGAAATCATACAAGAGGCGGCTTGCGGCGTAGGACCGGTTGATGCGGCGTATAGAGCGATAGATAAAGCGACCAAAATGGACATAACGCTTATAGATTATTCTATAAAGGCAGTTTCTTCAGGGGAAGACGCTTTGGGCGAAGTTTTCTTAAAAACAAAATATAAAGGGCTTATATATTCTGGCAAAGGAACGTCAATAGATATAGTGGAAGCAAGCGCAAAAGCCTATATGCAGGCAATCAACAAAGCCGCCAACATGTCAAAAGCGCAATAAAAACCCCAAAATCTCGTAGGGCGCTGGTTTTCCCCTCGCCCGCTTGGACGAATGGTGAACCCAAACAGGAATGGTAAAGAGAGTGACGCAAAAGCGCTCGGGGACACATCGTAGGGGTAGACACATGGGTCTGCCCATAATGCTAAAGTCAATCGTTGCATCTAAACTCTAAAAGAGTTTAATGTTTTTAACAATTCCGTATTGACAGAGATTGCGAGGCAATCTCGCAAGCGGCGGACTAATGATAGAGATTGAAAGTCAATCTCGCAATGCCGTAATATAAAGAGAGGGTAATAAATGAAACAGACTATTACAGAAAAGATTTTAGCCGATAAAAGCGGGAAAAAATTTGTAGAGCCGGGTGAATTTATAGAGCCTAAACTTGATATGATTTTAGCAAATGATATAACAGCCCCGCTTGCAATCAGCGAATTTAGAAAAGCGGGCATAAAAAAAGTTTTTGATAAAAACAGAATCGCCCTTGTGATGGACCATTTTACGCCCAATAAAGATATTTTAAGCGCAGAAAATGTCAAACTGACAAGAGAATTCGCCCGCGAACACGAAATAAAACACTATTATGAAGGCGGCAATGCCGGCATAGAGCACGCTTTGCTCCCAGAACAAGGCATAGTAGCTCCCGGCGATTGCATAATAGGCGCAGATTCGCACACTTGCACTTATGGCGCAATAGGCGCTTTTGCCACAGGCGTAGGCTCAACAGATGTGGCGTCGGCTATGGCTGCGGGTAAAATATGGATGAAAGTTCCTCATTCAGTCCGCTTTATTTTTAAAGGTAAACTCAATAAGTGGGTGAGCGGCAAAGATATAATACTCTATATAATAGGCATGATAGGCGTTGACGGGGCAATTTATAATGCTTTGGAATTTGAAGGCGAAACGGTAAAAGAAGTGGCTATAAACGATAGATTTACAATATGCAATATGGCTATAGAAGCAGGCGCAAAAAGCGGGATTTTTGCTCCCGATGAAATAACTTCCAAATATGTTTTCAAAAGAGCGCAAAGAAGATACAAAAACTATGAAAGCGATAAAAACGCAGACTATTATCAGACTTATGAAATAGATTGTGTAAAAATTTTCCCGCAAGTATCTATGCCTTTTTTGCCTTCTAATGTAAAAGCCGTCAAAGCATTGAAAAAAATTTATGTAGACCAAGTGATTATCGGTTCTTGCACAAACGGACGCATTGAGGATTTAAGAATAGCCGCATCTTTAATCAAGAAAGGCAAAAATCTAAATAGCAATGTTAGAACAATAATAATACCTGCAACGCCTCGAATATATTCTGATGCTTTAAAAGAAGGGTTATTGGAAATTTTCATAAATGCAGGCGCGATAATATCGCCGCCGACTTGCGGTCCTTGTCTTGGCGGATATATGGGCATATTAGCGTCAGGGGAAAGATGCGTGTCCACAACAAATAGAAATTTCATAGGCAGAATGGGGCATCCAAAGTCAGAAGTATACTTAACATCGCCCGCAACAGCCGCCGCCACAGCAATAAAAGGCTACATAGCCAGTCCCGAAGAAATTTGATGAAAATGTGCGGCGAAGCCGCGATTATACACGGCTGTCTATAAGTTAAGCGCGACTGGAAAGTCGCTTTGCCTTTTGGCGTCTTTTGACACAATTTATCTGTTTAGATAGCGCTGCTATACGCGCGCAGACAAATTCTGCCAAAATACGCTCAAAATGCTTCGCGGGGTGAGTATCATACATAAAGGGAATAAGTGGCAAAAACGCATAAACGACAGTCAGAATATAAGAAAAATGACAAACCCGAACGGCAGATAGGAAAAAGAAAATAAAAAAGACGGCAAAAACGAAAAAACGATACAAAAAACAAAACCCAAAGATTGGTATGGTGCGGATTTTCAACCCGCCCGTCCGCGCTAAACGCAAAAAACAAACGGTAAAACAATAATTTGCTCCCACAATGACAACAAAACAAGGAGAGTTTCTTATGTCAGACATAATTCTAAAAGGCAGAGTTCACAAATTTGGCTCCAATATCAATACCGATGAAATCATTGCGGCAAGGTATTTGAATTCTTCAGACCCCGCGGTTTTGGCTCAATATTGCATGAAAGATAAAGACCCCGAATTCATAAAAAAAGTTCAGCCTGGAGATATTATAGTTGCAGGCAATAATTTCGGTTGCGGCTCTTCAAGAGAGCATGCGCCTATGGTAATCAAGGCGGCGGGAATTTCCGCCGTAATTGCAATTTCTTTCGCCCGTATCTTTTTTAGAAATTCTATCAATATCGCTCTGCCGATTTTTGAGTCCCAGTCCGCTGTGGAAGAAGCGGAAAACGCAGACGAAATAGAAATCAATTTAAGCCAAGGAAAAATCAGAAATCTCACAAAAGAATCAATTTATTCAGTGCCGCCGTTTCCTGAATTTATGCGAAAACTTGTCAATGCAGGCGGTCTGATGCAATATATAAATAAACCTAAACCTGACGACGCTGTCAAAGTCGTCAAAAAATAAAAAAGGAGGCAGTATATGGCTATGATTATCGGAGGACCTGCGCGCTACATTCAAGGGCGCAATGAATTGCAAAATTTGGGGAAATATGTGTCAACATTAGGCAAAAATGCCTATATTTTGATAAGTGAAAACGGCAAAAAGAGATTTAGCGCTATTATTGACAAAAGTTTAAACAACGCGGGAATTAAATTTGTCTATGAAATTTTTAAAGGCGAATGCAGCAAAAAAGAAATCGCCAGAGTTCAATCTGCTTTTGAGAAAAGCGGAAGCGATTTTCTTATTGCGGTAGGCGGAGGCAAAATTTTTGATACTGCAAGAGCGGTTGCCGACAATTTGGTTAAACCTTTTGCAAATGTTCCCACTATCGCTTCAACTGACGCGCCTTGCAGCGCGGTTTCCGTAATTTATACGGAAGATGGTCAGTTTGAGGGGTATCAGTGGACAAAAAAGAATCCCGATGTTGTTTTGATGGATTCAGAAATCATAAGTAAAGCGCCTGCAAGATTGCTTGTTTCAGGTATGGGCGACGCTTTGGCTACTTATTTTGAGGCTATCAGCGCGTTTCGTTCGTCAGCAAACAATTGTCTTGGCGGAAATATCACAAAAAGCGCTCTAAATTTGGCAAGACTTTGCTATGACACTTTGCTTGAAAGCGGATACAGAGCAAAACTTGCCGTTGAACAAAAAGTCGTCACTGCTGATGTAGAAGATATTATTGAAGCGAATACTTATTTATCGGGCATAGGCTTTGAAAGCGGCGGTCTTGCCGCGGCTCATTCTGTGCATAATGGATTGACTGCCATAGCGGAAACTCATCATTTTTATCATGGGGAAAAAGTTGCTTTTGGAACTATCACTCAGTTGGTGATGGAAGGCGCAGACACAGAATTGCTTGATGAAGTAATAGGTTTTTGCAAACAAGTAGGGCTTCCAACCACTTTTGCAGATTTAGACATCAAAACCATAGACCCAAAACAAATTATGGAAGTGGCAAAACTCGCATGTTCAGAAGGCGAACCTTTACACAATCTCTACTATCCCGTAAGTCCAGAGTTAGTTTATAATGCGATGATAGCCGCAGACACATTCGGCAAAAACTTTAAAAACTGCTAATAATGTGCGGCAAGCCGCGATACACACGACTGGCTCTAAGTTAAGCACGATTGAATGGTCGCTTTGCCTTTTGGCGTCTTTTGACACAATTTGTCTGCGTGGATAGCGCTGCTATACGCGTGCAGACAAATTCTGCCAAAATATGCTCAAAATACTTCGCGGAGCGTGTCTCATACATAAAAGGAAAAAATACAAAAACGAACGAACGACAAACAAACACAGAAATTGTATGGATGAATAATCATTCGCCTGAAAAATCCCGAAGGGATTTAATGTTGTTAATAACCCCGTATTGCCCGCAGGGCTATGCGGGGATGCCGAAGTCAACTATTGTATCTAAACCCTGAAAGGGTTTAATGTCGTTAATACTCCGAGCGATTGAGAAAAATAAACGGTAAATGACAAAAAATATATGAAACTTGTAGGGGTGTTTTTTTGGTTTTGATTTTTGTCTTTGCCGTTTTGCGTTCCTTGCATTGTTGCCTTTGTCGTTATCCTTTTTTGCGAAACTTGTGAGATATTGTTTGTCGTTGCAGTTAATTTCCCTTCACGAGTGAAGTGGTGGACGCGAAGCGGACGGGGCAGTAACGCCGTTTAACGCAAAGTTGTCTTTGTTTCCTCGCCCCTTGAGGAAGAGACTGAGTGACGCAAAAGCGTGCGGGAACACACCGTAGGGGCAGACCCATGTGTCTGCCCATAATGCTAAAGTCAATTGTTGCATCTAAACTCTAAAAGAGTTTAATATCGTCAATACTTCCAAGCGACTGATAAAAAATAAATACAACTACAAAAACAAACACAGAAATTTATTGAAATTGAAAACGCATTGAAAAATCAATATAAACATTGAAATCAAAAACCAAAAAACACAAAATTTGTAGGGGCGGGTTTCAAACCCGCCCGCCATTACGGAATGCAAAAACAAACGGGAAGGCGCGCAAATAATGAATTGCTTGCGCGAAACGCGAAACCAAAAATTTGTTGAAATTGAAAACATACTAAAAATCTTAAAAGTAGGGGAAAAACAAATGTCAAAAACTTACAAAATTGCTCTCATTGCAGGAGACGGCACAGGTCCCGAAGTTGTAGCCGAAGGAATAAAAGCATTAGAAACCGCCGCCCAAAAGCATAATTTTAAACTTGAGTTTATAAAATATGATTTAGGCGGAGCAAGATATTTAAAAAGCGGGGAAATTTTGCCCGATTCTATTATGGCGGAATTTAAGAAAGCCGACGCTATGTTCCTTGGCGCTATCGGACATCCCGATGTTAAGCCGGGAATTTTAGAAAAAGGCATACTTCTAAGACTTCGTTTTGAACTTGACCAATATATAAACTTGCGTCCAGTCAAACTATATCCCAATGTAGAAAGCCCACTAAAAGACAAAAAACCCGCAGATATTGATATGGTGATTGTGAGAGAAAATACAGAAGGCATATATATCGGCGCAGGCGGGTTTTTAAGAAAAAATACTGCCCAAGAAGTTGCTACCCAAGAATCTATCAATACTCGTTTTGGCGTAGAAAGATGCGTCCGATATGCTTATGAATTCACAAAAAAGCGCGCTAAAAACAATAAATTAACTTTATGCGGCAAAACCAATGTGCTGACTTTTGCATCAGATTTGTGGCAAAGAGTTTTCAATATAGTCCATAAAGAATATGCAGGTATAGAAACCAATTATGTAAATGTTGACGCAGTTTGTATGTGGCTTGTAAAAAACCCAGAATGGTTTGATGTTATAGTGACAGACAATCTTTTTGGCGACATCATCACAGACCTTGCCGCAATGTTGCAAGGCGGTATAGGCGTAGCCGCAGGCGGCAATATCAATCCCGAAGGCGTGTCAATGTTTGAGCCTATGGGCGGATCAGCCCCAAAATATACAGGTCAAAACATAATAAATCCCATAGCCGCCATAAACGCCGCCTCGATGCTTCTTGATAATGTAGGCGAGCCAAAAGCGGCGCAAGACATAGAAAACGCCATAATAAAATCATTAGAAACAGGCAAAATCAAAAGCATGTCAGCCGGCAAAATGGGACTAACAACAACACAAGTAGGGGATTTAGTCGCTTCATATATATAGAAACAGCGCTGTCGTGTGAGTTTGCATTGCGTCATTACGGACTTCGCCGTTGCGAGTCAAGTCCGCAAGCGGCGGATTAAAAACATTTCGCGTAAATAATGTAAAGATTGTAGATATCATAATAATTATAGCGCATTGCTGTGATTTCAACACAAATTAAGGAGGATGAGAATACAATGAAAAAACCAATCTTGTTTTTGGTCTTTTTCGTAATAGTTTCTGTTGTAGTATCTTGTTCAATAAAAGATAAAATGGAAGATATGGTAGATGCTATCGTTGGAAATTCTACTATTGTGGTAGAACTTACGGGCGCGGACGGCGATTTTGGAATTAATGGCGAATTGTATGAAGACACATATTATTATGTTAAAGGAACTATTTACAGGGACGATGGGCATGTTTCAATTGGGCATTTATTGGCTCAACAAATAGAATGGGAAGATGTGACTTCAGGCTACAAATTGATTGATTTAATTGAAGGCGATGAAACTTATTCAACTGACACTATGCAAATCAAAACAAAAACTTTAAATGCAGGCGTTACGAAAAAGGATGCTTTATTGCAAGCATACGCATTTTTTGCATCAGGCAGCCCAAAAAAACAATGAGATACACTGTAATAAAAAGATAGATAGGATATATTCTTTGTATATCGGTTGCGCAAGAGATTTAATGTCAAAAATAAAGAGGATGTCCCTCAAATGAAAAAATCTTTAATTCTTATCTCATTTTTTATTTTTGCTCTTTTATTGAGTTCTTGTGATATTTTATGCCATAGCATATTGATGGGCAAGTCTTATGTCAAAATAGACTTGAACGGCTCAGAGTTTGGACCAAATGGCGAATTATATAAGAATACATATTATACTCTTAAAGGAACTATTGCAGATGGGTGGGGAAATAAAACAGGAAATGAAGATGATATGGAATTATACTGGACAGGCGATGTTAGTTTTCCTAATAATACATCTTATTCTGGCGAGACATTTACAATTAAAACATATTCTTATGGCTCAAAAGTAACTATAAAAGCAAAAGCAGTCAATTTCTATGAAAGACCTGAAAAATCAATAGAGTATAAGCTGATTAACAAACCATAAGGAGATAGTAAAAAATGAAAAAGTTCAAAGTAGCGGTAGTAGGCGCCACTGGCGCGGTAGGGCTTGAGATGGTCAAAATGCTTGAAAATAGAAATTTTCCTATTGAAAGTATAAAACTTTTGGCTTCAGAGCGCTCAGTAGGCAAAAAATTAAAGTTTAAAGGACAAGATATTCCAGTAGAATTGCTGACAAAAAACTGCGGCAAGGATATGGATATAGCGCTTTATAGCGCAGGAGCGGCTGTATCTAAAGATTTTGCGCCGTCTTTTGCGGCTGATAATTGTTTTGTCATTGACAATTCAAGCGCTTGGAGAATGGATAAAGATATCCCTTTGGTTGTGCCTGAGGTCAATCCGCACGATTTGAGCAAAGATAAAAAGATTATCGCAAATCCCAATTGCTCTACTATACAAATGGTGGTCGCTTTAAAGCCTTTGCATGATGCGGCAAAAGTCAAAAGGGTGATAGTTTCCACATATCAAGCGGTAAGCGGAGCAGGTCAAAAAGGCATAAATGAGTTGTCCGCTCAAACTGATGCTTGGGCAAAAGGGGAAAAAATCCCTCAAGCGTCCAAATTCCAATATCAAATAGCCTTCAATGTGATTCCCCAAATAGATGTTTTCACAGAAAACGGCTATACCAAAGAAGAAATGAAAATGACAAATGAAACCAAAAAGATTATGGGCGACCAAAATATAGAAGTCAGCGCCGCTTGTGTGAGAGTTCCTGTTTTCCGTTCCCATAGCGAAAGCCTGTGGATTGAGACCGAAAAACCTCTGTCTGTTGAGCAAACAAAAGCCTTATTATCCAAAGCCGAAGGCGTTCAATTGATAGACGATATAGCAAATCTCAAATACCCCATGCCATTATTTGCAGAAAATGAGCAAATCACTTTCGTGGGCAGAATACGCAAAGACATATCCACAAAGAATAATAATGCTATAACTTTTTGGGTAGTCTCAGACAATTTACTAAAAGGCGCCGCGCTAAATGCCGTCCAAATCGCCGAAACCCTTGTAAAAAGAGGACTTGTATAAAATGTAAAGACGCGCTACGCGCGCGTCTAAAACCGTAAAAATAGGGAGGTTCCAAATGAATCAGTTTTTTACCATTCTCAAACTAATACCAAAGATTGCATCTTTCCTGCCAGAAATAGCGAGATTAGCGGACAATACTATCACTATAGAAAGACTAAAAAGGAGAAACAAAGCGCTTAAAACCCAACTTTTGACAGTTTCAATCCTTGCGTTTCTTTTTTTGGCTGCTTTTATTGTATTTTTAGTATTGTATTTGCAAAAGTAAAATACAATAGATAATTGCAATAAAAGAGACCTTTCCTATTGATAAGCAAAAAACCTACATACCTAATCAAACCCATAGTTTTTATTAAGGAGATTCTGATCAATTCATCAAATGCCTTTAATCCGCCGCCTGCAAAATCGATTCGCGATATCAACCATTGTCAGACACTGCGTGGCAATCTTGAAGGCGGCGGCAAAAAATTTAGTTAATCAATGTTTCCTTAAATGTTAAAAACCTAAAAATCCATCCAATCAACAAAAAAAGAGTTGCGGACAAAACCCCGCAACTCTTTTTTTGCGCCCAATTTCACTTTCCAAAGCGTCTCAAAACATTCATAAATTCAGTCTTCCCCATTGCTGTGCGTCTTATGACAATACATAGGACATAATCCATTTGCCGCGGCAAACTATATACCGCCGTCAAATTCAATTACAGCAGGCAAGACAAGAAGCGGATTTAAACGCTCGCGCTATGCAATACTTGCAAGGGGCGCAAAAGTATATGCGCAGCCAAGAAGTTGACGAAAACGGTATGCCCCAAGGCGCTATGTATAAAAGCGGCGACAGCGCCGTAGGAATTACTAATAATTTTGGCGGATACGATATTGAATTGACGGGCGAAGTATCGCAAGGGTTAGACGACAAAATGACCGCGCGCCTATTACAAAAAATAACTCCGTTTAGAATGCGGGCTATGGATAGTTTATCAGTTCATGAAGCGGGACAAATCAAAGACGGACTGCAAAAGAATTACGAGTCTATGACCGCCGCCAATGTGGACGAAGCGGCAAGGACAAACGGAACAGACAATATGCGGGCATTATGGGACAGCCAAGAGCAAAACACGCTATTGTCGGCAAACATAAACGGCATTTCGCGTCCCGAGCAAATAGACTTGCTGGTAAAACAAGACAGAGCAAAACTTGTCAAAGCAAGCGTGGACGCTATGCTTGAAAACGACGATATAGACGGCGCAAAAGAAATGCTGGATATGGCTAAAAAAGAAATTATAGAAGACGGCAAAACAAAAAGCATTGATTACGCAATACCAAAAGCGGTTTATGATAAGTTGGAAAAAGACATCAAAGACGCAAATCAAATAAGGGTATTTAACGGCATTTATCAAGAAAGCGAGAAATTCGTTTATTCAGACGGCGGTTTAAACTTGAACAAGGCTTATAACATAATACAAAACAGAAATGATTTGACAGATAAGGAAAAAGACAAAGCCTACGATTTCGTAGCGGCAAAGTCGGGCGAAAGAGAAAGGCGCGTCCTTGCTCAAAGGCAAGAGGTCAATACGGGTTTTTATAATGATTTAACAAAAGCGTTCAACGGCGGAGTCCCGCTTGAAAAAGCGCTGCCTTTGGCTAAAAGGGGTTATGACGCTCACGACAAGTATCAAAAAGAGTTGATTATCCGCAAATGGTATGAGCAAGGCGGCGAGGGCGGAAGCGGCAGTGGCGGCGGACGGTCGCACAGCGAATCGCAAACTTACAACGCGTTATATACCGCCTCGGTTGTGGGCGATTTACAACAGAGCGTAATTGACGCAGAATTTAAAAAAGGGAATTTATCTATTTCCGATTACAAGTTTTTTAGTAAGAAAAGAACAGACGACGCGATGGGCATAGTTGAAGCCTCAAAGAATGAGGCTAAACCCGTTTTTAATATGGTTACGGCTTATGTTGATTCCACTTATGAAGACGCAGACGACAGGGAAATGCTTAAAGCGATACTGCTTGAAGAAACGCACGGCAAAAGTTTGCCTGAAGCGCAAGCCGTCGTTGAAAATTTTAGAGACAATAAAGTAAAGACGGGAACTTGGCTGTTTGGTTTATTAGATGAAAAGAAAAACAAAGGCATTGTTGAAGTAGAAAACAGAAAAGAGAATGCGGCTTTAAGGGCAAGGGCTGTTGAGGATTTAAAAAACGCAGGCTATGCGGTCACAGACGCTAATATAAATTACTTAATACAACAATACAAGGGACAGTAACGCCGCCGTCACTGCGGACTTTGTGTCTGTCATTGCGGGCTTGACCCGCAATCTCCGCCGTATCCGTTATTATGGGAAACAAAATGAAAATTGATTTTACTAATCTACCAGATAAAATACCTTATAAATCCAACGAGGATAATAGAAATCCGTCGGGTTATCGCCGCATTTCGTCTAATCGCGCTCCCGACGACGATATTTCGCAAGACAATATTGAAACAAATCCGAATACGGGGTATAAGAAGTTGGCGCAGATTGCGGGGCAAGCCCGCAATGACGACAAGGCGGTTAAAAAGAATCCGCCGATTGATTTTAGTTCTTTGCCCGATAAATCCCCGTTAGTTCCTACCGCGCAAGACGAAAGCCAAACTATTCAAAACAATTTTAAAGCCGCTATTGATATTACGCCGGAAAGGGTTAAAAATGTAGAAACGCTTGCAAAACAATTTTCTGTTCTGCCCGCGTTTGCGGACGCTAATTACGACGGATTAGTAAAAGCGCAAAGCGTCCCTACAATACAAAAACTTGTTGATTTGTCTAACTATGCGCCGACTACTTTTGAATTTCTTAAAAATCCCGTAAATGCCGCTATTGTAAAAGACGATGTTGACAATATCGCCGCTTTTGAGAAGTCTTTAACGAACTTAAAACAAGACTTTGATTTTGAAGGGTATAATTTAAACAAGTTAAAAAAGAATTTAGAAGACGCTATGCAAACAGCCCAAGACAATGTTTGGGACAGCGGCAGTTCTGTAAAAAACAGCGTTATGCGGACATATTATCAATACCAACTTTCAAAGGCTATAGGGCAGGCAAGAGCAAAACTTAAAGACAATCCAAACGCTGTTGACGCGTTTTCTAAAAATGACGCAGTAAATAAGTATAGAGACATTCTAAACCAAATACCCGACGCGCAAGGCGTAAGCATGCTTCCCGCCGCCACTATGGAATTTATCACGCAACAGATTTTTGCCGTCCCGTCTATTGTTGGGACGGCAAAATATATGATTCCAACAATGGCTGCGGGCGGCGCGGCTTATGGCTCAATAGTTCCGGGTTTAGGGACTGCCGCAGGGTTTGGTTTGGGCGCCGCCGCAGGCATCAAAGCCTCTTTATTAGGCGGTATGGTCAAGCACGCTTCCGATATGGAAGGCAACTTTGCTTTTAACGAATACGCTCAAATGCGGGACGAAAAAGGCGCGCCGTATTCTATCAAGAGCATAGAAACAGCCGCAAGCGCAGTAGGCGCAGTTAACGGTTTATTAGAGTTTGGCGGCGATATTATAGGCGCTAAACTGCTTGCTCCTTTGGGCAAGGCGGGCATTAAACTTGTAGGACAGGGCGCGCCTAAGGCTTTGTCTAAAGCCGCGCAAACGCTTTTTAGAGACAATCCCGCCGCAAAAAAACTTATAGACGAAATTCAAAATAACGCTTCTAAATACGAGAGTTTAACTTTAAGACAAGCGCTTATTTCTGCGGGCAAAAACTTGTTTCTTGCAACTGCGGGCGAAGTAGGCGAAGAGTTTGCGCAAGGCGTTATGACCGAGACAGGCGCGCAAGCGATAAGCGGCAATTGGAATTTAGGACAAACTTTTGGCAATGCAACGGACGGGTTAGGTTATATAGCGTTAGGCGCAATAGGGACTTTTGGGTTGGGCAGTTTTGCGCCAAATATGTTTAACAGAATGTCGCAGGACCGCTTATATAAACAAGTTCAAACGCAACAGGCTTTAAAACAATATGACGATATAGGCGAATTATATAATCAAGTAAAACTTTCAGAGCGGGACCCGCAAAAAGCGCAAACAATCACAAAAGAGGTTTTAGAAAAAGCGCAAGCCGACAGCATACTTATAGAAATGGAGCCGCTTATGAAGTTCGCTCAAGAGCAAGGCATAACAAGGGCGCAAATTCAAGAAAAGTTCGGCATAAGCAACGAAGCGTGGACTGCCGCCATGGAAAGCGACAAAATCATAGAAATTCCTATATCCAAATGGCTGCAAGCAAAGAAAGTTGAATTCATACATAAAGACGGCAAAAAGACAACAGGGTATGAACCCGAAGCGGGTTTTGGCGCTGTTGACTTTAAAACAGGAAAGCCCATTGATTCCGATACATTAAAGCCGATAGGCGAACAGTCCGAGCCGCAAAACCAAACAATCAAATCCACGCTATACGATTTAATGCGCCCATACATAAAACTATACGGCGAGGGCTACACGCAGCACGAATGGGAGCAATTAACGCAAAAAGAGGATAAATCGTTTAATGAGACAGTCGCAAAAGCGCAAGAAATAAACGCCGACGCGCAAGAAAAGTCAGATTTTTTTAGAGATTATTATACGCAAGAGTTTGAAAACAATGAAAGACCTGCAAATTTTACGCCGTCAGAATGGGAAAGACTAAAATCGTATTATACGGAAGTTTTGCCGGCATATCATGTTATAGATATGCAAAGGCGCGGCATTACGGATACGGCGCAATATATACAACAAGTTCCTTTGGTAGAAGTCGCTATAAAACTTAATTCTGAACAAACCGCTATTGCAAGCCAAGCCGATGAGATTATTGGCGCTCTTGAAGCGGACTTTGACGACATTCAAAATCAACAGCAAGAAAAAGAAATAAACATAATAGACATAATAATAAAAGCGGGCGGAATCAATCCTAATATCAGCGATATAGATTTAAGAGGCGAATTAGCGGCGTATTCTTTTAAAGAAAGCGGCGTCAAAGGCATATTAAACAAAAACGGCAAATCGCTGTTTAGTATGGCTAATTTGGTCAATCAAATGCTGATAGATAGTCAACAGATACCGCTTAATATAGAAGACCTCGGCAGACAAACCGAAGGGAGCGATTTGATTGCGGCTATGGACGGCGCATTGCGCGGTTTCCGCAAAAAACAAAAAAGGACAAAACGAAAAGAGTTTATAGATTGGTATAACCTTGCTCCCGCGCAGTTTAAAGCGGCTTACAAAAATAGATTTGGCGAAAAAATCCCCGCAAAAACATTTGGACAAATACATAAAAAAGTCCTTGAAGGCGCAATAATTAAAGGCGCGTTCATCAACGAAAATTTGATTGCTCAATATAAAATAAAACCGAAATATCTAAAAGAAAGACAAAGATATGAACAAATGAAAGAAAGGCAAAATGCGCAAAACACGCAAAATCCAGACAAGATGCAAAAACTCAATACTGAAAATGTAATTGAAAGCGAAAACTTTAAGAAGTGGTTTGGCGATTGGAAGATTGCGAGGAAAATGAATCAAGTTTTAAATAGAGAAGCCCAAGAATACGCGCCGCATAATTCATTAAATAAAAAAGAGATAGAAAAAACTTTTAGAAATATAGGAGAGATTAAAAACGCAGATATAGGAAATGTTTTGTTGCCGATAAATACTGCAGGAAAAATAATATCGCATAAAGGGTTTGATATATCTACTATTGTAAAGTTTTTTCCTGAAATGTTTTCAGACGCTATTCTTATTGAAAGTTTAGACAATAACAATAATCATAAACAACACAACAATATAAAATCTTGGCACAATTTATTAAATCAGTTTAAGATAGGCAATGATACATACTTTATTAGATTTACTGTTAAGGAAAACAAGGTTGGTAGAAATAGCGGCAATGAGCAAGGCGATAAACTGCTACATTCGTCTTTTGTGTCTGATGTGGCTATATATAAAAAAGCAGGCGGTGAAAGTAATCTTTCTGGGATTATTAACCCAGCGAGAACTCTACCGCCTACCGACGCCATACTACAACAATATATTGACGCTGTCAATAATAGTTCAAAAGTTGTTGATGAAAACGGCAAGCCGCTTGTTGTTTATCATGGTTCTAATCAAACATTCAATATTTTTGAAAACAAAGGATTGAGTAATTCTGCTCCAAGCAAGATTGGATATTGGTTTGACAATAAAAAAGAGGTTGCGCAA
>JAITTG010000117.1 GCA_031287095.1 Candidatus Parendomicrobium reticulitermitis
ACAACAATTTGCTCTAAGAATTTGAAACTATATTCCTCCTTTTCGGTGTCATTTCTTATGATATTTCACACATATTTATATCATCACTTTCGGTGTCATTTTTAAATGATTTGACACGGTCCCTTACGGTTCTATCCCAGAACTTGACGAAAATCTTGAAGCGTTAAGATTGGCTGGTATAGACGAGTCAAGCATAAACGCCTCGTATTTTTTAAAGATTGACGATGTAGCGGCTATGCCTTTTGCGGACATAGAGATAACAGACTTACAAATTGACTGTTCGCAAGGGACTGTTGCAAGCATAGACCCAAGTTATAAAGGCGGGGATTACACCGCAATTTCAATAATGCGCTTTTTTGGCGCAAAAGCGGTATTTGTAGGGTTTGTATGGAAAAAGGCTTGGTATGATTGTTTAGAAGATTTAAGGGCTGTTTTTGTCCGTTTCAATGTCAAAATGGTTTTTTTCGAAAACAATGTTTTGGGGGAAGAACCTATAAGGCAGTTAAACAACCTCAATTTAGACTGCAAGTTTGTAGGGTTTGTCTCATTAGATAACAAAGCGGCAAAAATTCAAAATGCTGGAATGTTTGCCAACTCGTTTATGCTCAGCAAAGAAAGTAGTAGCGAGTATATAAGCCAGATATTAGACTATGAAGCCGGCGCAGAGTATGACGATGCGCCCGATAGTATGGCGAACTTACTTATAAACTTAAACTTAATGGAATCGGCAAAAGGAAAAAAGAACAATGGCAGATGAAAACAACAATCAATCTACGCTTGCTATACCTGAAAACGGCGGATTTGTGCAAAGGGCAAAAGCCGCTATAGGCTGGCTGACAGGCGCGCAAAAGACAGAAAGGATTTTTGCTTATAACGACCCCTTTGATTTCTCTAAATCAATATCAAAAGCCCTTTTTATAGAGTATGCCCTTGAGAATATATACAGAAAAATCCTTACAGATTGTTATGCCAAATCGCAAGGAATATCCGACAAGAACAAAGTTTTTTATTGGGATTCAGTGGTTAAATCTTGGGGAAAGAGCGCCGCCGGCGCGGGACTTATAACGATGCTTTCAAAGTGTATGGCGAAAAAAGCGGACTTGTTTTTAACTTTTAAAGAATCCGTTTTACGCGAGGCTAATTCAAGCGAACAAAAAGAAATAGAAAACGGTTTTAAAAATAAAGACAACAAGGCGGCAGTTTCAAACGGTTTTTGGTTTTCTTTTACAGATTATACGCTAACGGACATATTAAAAGTTCTTTATTTGTTTCAATATCTAATTTTGGCAAGCGCTCATACGGGAATGAATGTCGCTAAGGCAGTCCAACTCAAAATACACGAGTTAAGAAACACAATAGCGTATAGCGAAAAAGACCAAGCCGCAGAGCAAGCCATAGCCATAATGAGCGGCTTAAAAAGCGGGAAAGCCGTTTTGCTTGACGCTTTAGACAAAATTGAGAATGCCGCAGTTGATATGAAATCAACGGAAACGGCAATCGCCTTTGTCAACAACCTAATTTCTTTTTATTTGAATATGCCGCTATCTTATATCAACGGACAACTTACAACAGGCATATCAACCACAGGCGAGAGCGACAATATAGCGGTAGAGCGCGGATTAGAAGCCTTTTTCAATTCAATTTTCAAACCTGTATCGGACGAGATTTTTAAAAGCGATTTGTCTTTTGTAAGCGACAATTGGCGGGTTTTACAATCGGGGGCGGTTATATTGCAGACAATGTCAATGTTAGACGATAACATTTTAGCGTTAGACATCAAAAGGAATGTAGTCAACGCCATTTTTAAGGATTTTATACCTACCAAAAAAGCAGGTAAATAAAAATGAGCGTTGTTTTTGACCCTGATAGAATACTTGAAAAAGTCTTGCCTAAAAAAGCGGACGACTTGCTTACGAGTGATTTGAAGTTTAGGGATAAGTTCAAACAGAATTTGTTGCGATTAGATTTTTTGACAAAAGGGGACATCAATAAAGGTATAGCCAAATCCCTGCAATTTTATAACAGAAAGATAAAAGACTTAAAAGCGCAAGGCGAAAGCGCCGCAGAGGCAAAAGCACAAGCGATAAACGGCGGCGCATTGCTCAAAGCGAGATTGTCAGATTTAGTGGTAGAAAAGGCGAGCGAAGATATAAAAGAAAAGTTCGCGGGCAAACAATATATATGGCTGCCTTCATCAGCGGAAGACCCTGACCCTGTCCACGCCTTAAATTACGGCAAGACCTTTATAGTAGGCGAAGGGGAACAGCCCGGCGAAAGATACGGTTGCAGGTGTGGGATGGAGTTTTTGGGAGTTTCCCACACAGACCCAGACATTCCCGACATTATGAAAGTCAACCCGGGCAAAGTCAAACAGCAATTAGAAACAGGCAAAGCAAGGGCGCAAGAAGCGGCAAAAGCAAGGGTTGCCGATATTGAGGCGAGGATTAAAGAGGCGGACGCAAAGATTAAGGATATTGAAGCGCGCGAAGCGCAAGTCAAGCAAGCAGAAGCGCAAAAAGCGATTGATTTTGAGACAAAGACTTATGATTTATATGACAAGGTTCTTAAGGACAATAAAATTGATGCGATAGAACCCATCAAATATAGAGTGATTGATAAAAGCGAAAGCAAAAAACTAATGATAGATTTAAAAATTCAAAAAGATTTGACGGGTTATACGCATGAAATAAACTCTGAGATTTATCATTTCATTACTGGAATAAGAGCAAATGGGAAGGCTGGACATGGAGATGCGATATTTGAGTCCAAAATAGGACAGATAGCAGTTCAGAAAAAAGATTTATTACTTATCCCTGAAATTACAAAAAATTACGATAGCGTTAGTATAAAAACAAGAGGCGGCATGAAGTTGAGGTATGTGAAAAAGATAAAAGAGAAAACTTATTATTATTCGGAATCGGTGAGTAATCCTAAAAGCAAGGTATTGAGACCTAAAACTATGTTTATAAAAAAGTAGAGAGACTTGCGGGGACTCAATTGTCCCAGATAGCTTTTTAAAGCCGCCGTCTCTCTACGAGAGGATTATAGCAAAAAAAGAGAGAAAAATAAATGCAAAAAGAAACAATAGGAAACCACACTTTATATTGCGGAGATTGTTTAGAAATAATGCCGACGCTTGAGGTTCACAGCGTTGATTTAGTTTTAACAGACCCGCCTTATTTATATCTTAACCACGAAATTGATGCGCCTTTTGATGAGGAGCAATGTTTTAGTCATTTCAAGCAAGTATTAAAAGAAAATAGTTTATTAGCGTTTTTTGGACGCGGGGACAGTTTTTATAGGTGGAATGGGATAGCGGCAAAGTTTTCAAAGTTTAAAGAGGAATTTATTTGGAACAAAATTAAAGGCAGTTCGCCTGTGAGCGTAATAACGCGAATGCATGAGACTATAGCAGTCAGACAAATAGGCGCAAAAAAACTCAATAAAATTAGAGTGGACTCTATAACAAAGGATTTTGATGCGGGAGATTATTACAAAGCGATAGATAGTTTAAAGCGTATAAAACGGCTTGCAAAAAAACCTGAAATGCTTTTGAATTATTTAAAGTGCGGAAAAATTGAATATAAGAAATCAACATCAAAGTTTGGGGCAACTGTGGGATTTCTTAAAAGTTACGACAGAGACTTAAGAGAGTTGAAACGCTATATCAACGGCTCTCGTTTGTGCACCATTATTTCTGTTTTGCCCGAATATAATGGATATGAACATCCGACGCAAAAGGCGTTAAAACTAATGGAATACTTGACGCTTCTTTTGAGCAATGAAAAAGAGACGGTTTTAGATTGTTTTATGGGAAGTGGCACAACGGGCGTCGCTTGCGAGCGGTTAGGAAGGAAGTTTATAGGCATAGAAAAACTGCCTAAATATTTTGATGTTGCTTGCCGCCGAATTGAGAATGAGGTTAGGCAAACAAAATTGAATTTAGCGGCATAAAAAAGGGGGTGACTGAAATGTTCAAACATCACATTAGCAAGTATTCAACAAACGATGATGAAGTATTACAAAAATGGACGGCATCTTGGTTTCAAATCAACATATTGGGCGCAAGATTTTGTTTTGGAATAAAGAGAATAAGGATTGTATAAAACAACAAAAAGGAGCGTAACATGATAGATTTCTTAATAGATGTTTCAAAAATCAGCATAGCGGTTTTTGCAGTAAATAAGTTGATGTTTTGGGTATATCGCAAAAGAGAGAAAGAGTATTACGGGGAAAATGTGGTTGATAAGACGGCTAAAAAATAAGCGTATAGAGTTTGTCTAAAAGTCTTAAGAAAATGGTTATTAGTATAGCGGTAAAGATGGCGTTAGGAACTCCGGAATTACGCCAAAAGTTTAAAAGTTGTTTTTTTAGTATGCCGTAGTTTAGTTCTTTTTCATATTGATATTGGTCGGCAGACAAGACAAAAATTTTTAAAAATTTGTCTGAATGCGTCAGTTTTTTGGTTGAGGTTATTATATAGCGCTTATTTGGGTTTTGATTGGCAAGTATAACATCGCCTTCTTTAAATTCAAAGTCAATACTTTCATTGTTAAATATGCGCAGGTCAATATAAGCGTCTGAAAGCGTATCAGTTCCAATAAAGCGTCCAACAACGGCATTTTTTCTAATTAAAGTATATGCGAGAGTGTCCATGATTGGCGAGTATATCAAAACAGCGGGATAATTCAAAGGTAGAAATCTTGCCTCATACGCGAGAAGTTATAGGTTCGAGTCCTATTCCCGCAAAATCGTAGGGGCGGTATAAATGCCGCCCTCGCAACAAAACGCAACAAAACAAAAAAAAGGAGGAAGTATGAAAGTATTTGTATTAACGGCAGTATTGATGTTAATAAGCGGTTATCTGCTTGGGCTGTTTAAAAACGGCTTTTTTGGAAGTCTTGCATTTGTAGAGGGCATAGTGGGCGGCGGAGGGTGGAAAGGCGCGTTTGTAAGATTTAAAGACAAATTGTTTGCGGCATTTACAGCCGAGGAACAAAAAGTATTAGACGATTTAAAGGCGGAAAAAGAGAAATTAGCGGCAGAATTAGAATCGGCAAAAAAACTTATACCTAAACAGCCCGATTTGCCGGGCGCAAACCCGCCAAATCCCGCGCCCAATGACTCCGACAAAATATCCCTTGAAGAGCAGGCAAAAAAGAACGCGGCGGAAAAAGAGCGCATAGAAAAAGCGAGAAAAGTAATTGAGGACGCCGTTCGTTTTGATTACGACATCAAAAACAAAATTACGGAAAATCTTGCCATAGTAGGCGAAGAGGTAAAAACAATCCTTGACCTTGCCGCAGGCAGAGCTTACAGCGACAGCGTAGAAAAAGCGAACGAATTGAGAGCGTCTATTTTAAACTCGTTTTTTTCCAAACAAGAGCATATAGACGCGCTTGTGACCGAAACTTTCAAGACAAAAGCGACTGATTTCTTAAAGTTGACGCAGCTCAAAAGGAATGAGTTATCGGGTCAATACTGGGAATTGTTTGATTTAGCAGTTGAAAACATCAAAGCGAAAAAGAAACAAGAGGAATTGCAAAAAGTTCAAAGCGGCAAAAATTCCGATAAGGACATTGAAGAATACAACAAAAAGTTCTTCGCCGCGCGCGGACATTACATACAGGAAAAGAAAGCGGCGTAAAACCCGCAAAAATCGTATGGGCGGTATTTATGCCGCCCTCATAACGCCAAAACAAAACACAAAAAAGGAGGCTCACAATGGAAGTTATTTTAGGAAAACCGCAGGTAAGAGGAAATAGCGATGTTGTATATAACTACGCTATCCCAACAGCAGTATCGGCAGGAACAGCGTTAAAAAGGACGGGTGATAAAGAGGCGGCGGCATTTGACGGAAGCGGAACGCCCTTTGCAGTGGCAGGCTATCCGGACATAAAAGGCAAATTAGCGATAGCCGCAGTTGAAGCGGGCAAATCGGTAGGCGTTCTTTTGGCAGATGTTGGAGAGACAATAGAAGTAGGGGCGCAAGTGTATATAACCGCAAACGGCAAGTTCACTGCTGTTGCCGGGACTTCTCCCGCCAACACTCCGACAGCCGCGACCTTTGCAAGCCAAAAGGGAGACGCAATAGACCTTGTCAGCGGCGTAAAGATAGCAAACGGCGGCGCTTTAATTGACATGATTGGAGGTTTCTAATGTCCAAAAAACAGGCGCAACCCAATCAGCAATCAGATAAAGGCGGGGTTGATTTATTGTCTAAGGCAAAAGAGGCTGTCAATCAAGCGCTTGGCGGCGCAAAAGAGGCTGTCAGTCAAGCGACCGCGCCAAGCTCTGACGACAATACAAACAGCGTCCCAAAAGAGCAAAAGAAAGCAAGCGCTCCTATAAACAATCGCAGACTTGCAAAATTCAAAAACAAAGGAGAATAAAAAAATGGCAACAGACAAAATAGCGTTAGAGCAAACGGTAGAAGAGACCAACAAGCAGTATATCCCTGTGTATAAGCCCCTATATTCCATATTTCCCAAGAGAGAGGCTTATGACGAGTTCAAAGGCACGATGACTTTCGTCACGACTGATACAGTCGGCGATTTGAAAGCGCGCACTATCAGCACTCAAGACACGGAAAGCAAACATATTGCCGTTGGGCAAGACAACAAAGTTTATGTCAAGGATTTCAGAGGCGTAAATTACAAGGTTTCGGGCTACCAGAAAAACAACGACATAAACAAGATAACCGCCCGGGTATTAGAAGCGTTTGACAAACAGCTTGACGAAGAGATTTTTTCAGGCAATCCCGACGCTTCCGGCAAGTTTGAAAACAACGGCATTTACGGCACAGAGGACAAGAATGTCATCAAAAGGGATTCTATCGCATTGCCAAACAAAAATGTTGACACTATCCTAAATTTCTTTGACGCTTTGATAAAAGACGCCGAAAGAGACGCGGGAAACGCCGAAAAGACCGTTTTGCTTGGCGGGGACTTAAAGGGGCTTTTGTCCAAACAAATCCCCAACACTTCAACGCTTTATAAAGCGTTGATAAGGGAATTGTTTAACATTCCCGTAAATCTCGTAGCGATTCCGTCCAATCTTGAGGCTTTGCTGCCTGACGGCACTTCAATAGCGCAAGTGTTGACGCTTGACAATATCTCGCTTAAACATTCCGCTTTACCGCGCCTAAAAGCGCAAGGGTATGACGACGAGGACGAGTATTCGTGGTTCAAATTCTTCTACGGCACGGCAATGGTTGATGTGGAGCAATACGGCGCGTCAATAATTCAGCCTGTGACATTCGCGTAATAGGGGAAACAATGGCATTTTCAAGAGATGACGCCGACGAAATTTTAAGCGGTATAAACGAGCCCGCGCTGACAGACATAGAGTTCGAAGGAATGGACACGGACGACGAGATATATTCGCAGTTGTCTTTAATAATCCAAGAACTCCGCGGCGGCGTAGGCTCCGCTTATCAAAAACTTGCGAAAGACGCAAAGAAACACGGCGTCATCCTTGGGAAAAAAGAGTATTCCAACATTCTTATAGGTTTGGTTGTAGAATGAAAATAAAAATATCCGACCCCTTAATATCTCAAAGAGATTTAGAACCTTATATCGTAGAGGTTGGCATATTAGAAGCGCAAGCAATGCAAAGGGAAAACAAGCCCGCGTCAATCAAAAAGAAAGGAATAAAAGGCAAAAGCGGGCAATTGCCCGGACCTTTAAGATACACAAGCGGCAAAAGCAAAACGACAATCGGGCAATTAGCAAACATCTTAGACGCGAAGTATAAAATTTTGGAAAAAGCGCAAAACAATCCAAACAATAAAGATTTGCAAGACATAGCCGATAAATTGATTGGCGCTCTTTATCGTCCCAACGCTTCAAGCCTCAAACGATATTTAAACGCTTGTTTAGCGCTTGTTAGAAACCCAATAATGCGCGGCGAATTTCCAAGCAATGCGCCTTCAACAATAAAGCAAAAAGGGTTTAACCGCCCGCTTATTGATACGGGCAAATTTTTCAACAGCATAAAGGCGCGGTTTTTAAATCCGCCAAAGGAAAGCAAATAATGGTAATAGAAACGCTAAAAAAAGACCTTATAGACATTTTTCAAGTCCCGAAAGTAGTTATAGCGGACTTAAGTTTTGGAGCGGAGCAAGACATAATATATTGCCAAATCAACAAAATAGTAAGCGACATTCATACAGGCGTAGAGTTTAGCGAGGCGCAAGGCTCAATATCAATGGTAGCCGCCAGCGAGGAAAAATTGCCCAGCGAGTGGCTACATCAGCGCATAGCCTTAATACCAAAAAGGTTAAATCAAAAGTTCTTTTTCAACAAGTCTGCAGACACAATACCATTTGTTTATGCGGACAAAATTTTAAGCAGGTATCAAATAGGGTTTATTTACTTCAATACGCAAGAGTTCAACCCGCAAAAAGAAATGCAGGGCGTTAAATATAATAATGAAACACAACAGGGGGCATAAATGGACGGAAAAAATTTGATTTACGATTATGTATTAAAAATCAATGTAATAAGCGGCGTTGCCGCGGCAGACATGGGTTTTTTGAGAAAGGCTTTAGTAGTTGTAAAGCCAAAATCAACTTGGGAACAAACAGATGAGGTTATTGAGGCGACCAAAGCGACAATATCCGACATTACGGACAATACCGATATAGTCCGCATTTTTGACGGCGGCGCGACTAAAATCCTTGTAATCGCGACGGAAGATTTGGCGGGTATCAAGGACATTTACGAGGGTTCTTTAAATCAGTTCTATTCTCTTGTTATTTCAAGCGATTTTACAAGTCAAGAAATAGCCGCTCTTGACGCGGGCAACTTTAAAAGCGTCTTATTTTCAAGTTCTGCAGATGCGCAAGCGGCAGGAATTCAAGCGAAAAAACTTTTGAACTGTTGCTATTACAAGCAAGAGGGCAATCTTATGTATGTCATTGGCAAATTCTTGGCGCAGCCTACATGGAGCAATTTACAATACGAAATCTTGCCTCTTGACGATGCAATAAGCGATATAGCGGACGCGGAGAATCTCTTTGAAAACGGCGTATCTTTCAGCCTAAAAGACAGCCAAAGCGCTAACAGGCTGTCTTTATTTGCGCAAGGCAACGAGGCTATTATAGCGCCGTATGTCTTAAAAGAGATTGAGTTAAAACTTCAAAGTGAAACAATCAACTGGATAGCGTTAAACCGCCCGTCATACAACGAGGTTGATTGCTCAATTTTGGGGCAATACTTGCAAGGCAAAGTTATAGCGCCGTATATCAACAACAGAATAATTCCAAGCGGGTCTGTAAATATCACCACCGAGGGCGGACAAAACTTTGTGGCAAGCGGCAATATAGTAATCCCCAAACCGACGGCATTATGGAGAGTCAAAGCCAATCTGCAAAACGCTTAAATATATTCCCAATCCCCTTTCCTCTTTCCCCTCTCCCTTGATGGGAGAGGGCAGGGTGAGGGTGGTCGCAAAGCGGAGAGAAGGTAGGTTAAAAACCAAAAAGGAGAAAAACATGTCAAATTTATTAAACATAACGGCAACGCAATTCAGCGTAGAAGTCGCCTCAAGCGGTAAAAAATATGATTTTGTAGGGTTTCACAGCGCAAGCATAGAAGACCCGCGCGCAGTCCATATAACAAGAGGGTCGGACGGATTAGATAGCGAGGGCATAGAATACAGCGAAGGAAATTCAAGCCCTGTAGTAGTCACTTGCGCAGTCCGCACAACGCAAAACTTTTATCCGCTATTTAAACAATTTTGGAAAAAGAAAGAGCGTTTAAACATCTACATCTCGGACACAAACGATGGGCGGATAGTCTATGCCAAAGCGGCAATAATCCAAAAACAACCCTTTCAAAACACGATAGAGGAAAGCGAAGACTCGGTAAATGTCTCTTTTATCTTTGAAAGTTTCCAATTTGACGCAGACTACAAAGGCGGCGAGAGTTTTTAATGAGCGTTGTTTTTGACCCTGACAGAATACTTGAAAAAGTCTTGCCTAAAAAAGCGGACGACTTGCTTACAAGCGATTTGAAGTTTAGGGATAAGTTCAAACAGAATTTGTTGCGATTAGATTTTTTGACAAAAGGGGACATCAATAAGGGCATAGCCAAATCCCTGCAATTTTATAACAGAAAGATAAAAGACTTAAAAGCGCAAGGCGAAAGCGCCGCAGAAGCAAAAGCGCAAGCGATAAACGGCGGCGCATTACTCAAAGCGAGATTGTCGGATTTAGTGGTAGAAAAGGCGAGCGAAGACATAAAAGAAAAGTTCACGGGCAAACAATATATATGGCTGCCTTCATCAGCGGAAGACCCTGACCCTGTTCACGCCTTAAATTACGGAAAAACCTTTATAGTAGGCGAGGGAGAGCAGCCCGGCGAAAGATACGGTTGCAGGTGCGCAATGGAGATTTTGGGAGTTAACACCTTTGACGAGGAAGTCCCCGATATTATGCGAGTTAATCCCGATAAGGTGAAAGCGCAATTAGAAACAGGCAAAGCAAGGGCGCAAGAAGCGGCAAAAGCAAGGGTTGCTGATATTGAGGCAAGGATTAAAGAGGCGGACGCAAATATTAAGGATATTGAGGCGCGCGAAGCGCAAGCCAAGCAGGCAGAGGCGCAAAAGGCGCTTGATTTTGAAACCAAGACAAAGGAATTATTTAATAAGGCAAGCAATAAAATTGATTTGAACAAACCTAACGATGTGTTTTTCGGAAACGCAATTGATGAAAAAGAATCGGCGAAATTAAAAGTTAAAACAGGACTGATTCTTGAAGGCTATAAGCGCAGAATTACAATAGGTGGGGTTAGACATAGTTTCAAACAACATGGCGATACTTCCTATGAAGAAAGCAGGGGGCAAAAAGCGGTCGAAGCAAAAGACTTAACATTGATTCCCGAAATAACAAAAAATTATGACGATGTTGTTTTATCTGAAAAGAAAAATTTTGATGGACGCTCTGTGTTTGTATATAAAAAGAAAATAAATGGGCTTTTGTATTTTTATTTGGAACTTATAGGTGGAAAAACAAGCAAGGGGCTTGAATCAAAAGATTTGTGGATAAAGAAAATAAAAAAGTAGAGAGAATCATCAATGCTGTTGATTACTCAACCCCTTGATGCAACGCCCGAAGCGCACTCTCTCTACAGAGAAGATTATACATAAAAAAGAGAGTAAATCAAAAAAGGAGACAACAAAAATGGACATAGAGCAAATCAAAATCAAGGAAATCAAAGGCAACCCAAAGGGAGTAAGGGCTTTAAATGTATATTGCAAATTGGTTATAGGTTTGGCGATGACTTACTTCAATACCGAGAAAACTTTTGAGGATTTTTTAAAAGCGTTTGAAGAATACGATGTGGAAAAACGCAGAAAACTGTTGAAGTTTGCTTGTCTATTAGTTCAGCTTGACGCGGACGAAGTAGAAGCGTTGACAAGGTTTGCAATAGACAGCGCGGACAATATAGCCTATGAAAATCCTATGCTTGCCAATTTAAAGCCGTCTGAAATAGTGTCAATAATGACAGAAGTAGTCTTCCGCGTCATTCTGCGCGAAATCGCAGAATCTATATAATTAAATTCCATTTCATTTTTTACTTTTACTCTAACGACAAAAGATTGAAAAATGGCATTTTATAAATTCCGCGACTTTGCGCAATGATAAGATTAATCTTGTCCATAATGACAGCGGCAGAGATTGCGGGTCAAGCCTGCAGCGACAAACGACAGTCTTGTAACGACGACAGATAATAATCTCGTAATGATGACAAGAACAATCATTATTTTGAGATATGTCCCGATTTTTCTAAATTTGAAAGAGCGGTTTTGGCTTTTTTATGATTTGGATTTAATCTGAGCGTTAATTCCCATGCTCTTTGCGCTTCAAGGTACTTGCCATCGGAATATAATGCCAAACCTTCATTGTATTTTGTTTCCGCTTCTTCTTCATTTATTGCGCTTTGATTTTCTTCTTGAATTTCTTGCATACTTAGAGAGAGTTGTTTTATACAAGCGTCTATATAATTCTTTGCTTTCTTATTGTATGCGGAGGCGTTGTTTAGTTTTTCTTTTTGGACAAAATCTTGCAATTTTTCCATATCTTTTATGCAGACTGTCCATAACATTTTATTGAATTTATCGACGGCATTCTTAAACAATCTTTCCGCTTTTTCCGAAGAGGCTTCTTTGCGGGTATTATCTTCATTAGATTTCAGTAGCGCGCTTATTTTATTGTAATAATCTGCAACTTCTTCATTATCATTTTTGTATTGAATATATTTATACCATTGCTCGCAAGCATCGGAATAGTCTTTGTCAAAGTAAGAGAAATATGCTTTGGCATATAATTGTTCCTCAATGTTTCCTTTGTCTAAATTGTATTCCATATAAGAGTTTGTTTTCTTGAACAATTCCTGCGTTTGCATGAAATCAGGATTTTCGGCAATTATTTCTGAAAGCAAATCGCCTGACATTAGATACTTTTGCTTATTAAATAATTTCCGCGCTTTTTTAAATTTGTCTTCAATTTCAGAAATTTCCAAACTTGTTTTAATCGGAAGTTTATAATTGACGCCGATATTAAACGAATAAGCGAATGCCGGCTCGCTTATATTTAAGTCATTATTGAAAAATACTGATATTGAATTTGAGAAAGTATATTCTACATTTCCAAATATGCCGGCGGAAAAACCTTCTTTTACTGATGAAATTTCAGATTTTTGACCTATATCCGATTGCAAGAAATTGACTTTTATTTTACTATCTGCGCCGGACAATATTGGTTTTCCATAAACCTTAACATTCAATTTGAGTTTTTTATATTTGCTTGCGGCATTAGCTCCGAAAATTCCGCTGATTCTTATATTTGTCCCATTTGATATTTCCAAGCCTATCCATTCTCCATTTTTTTCTTTTATGTTTGGATTTGTTAGAAATACTGAATTTAATCCTGCAAAGAAAGAAAAGTATTCATTGTATATATATTCTCCTTGCAATGCCGATTGAGCAATATTTGTTCTAAATGAACTATCTGCGCTATAAGTTTTATTTACGAGTTCGATATTTCTATTTAATGAATAATTTTGAAAACCAAAAGCCAAATCCGCTTTTAGAAAAATAGAGTTTCTGTTTAATAGAAATTCTTTCATGCCATAGGCTCCTATTTCATAATTATTTGACTTGGCGCGGCTTTTCTCTTGTTTAAATTTCTTATCGTCATATTTTAAGTATGCGCCCAACATTAGATTCTCAGTTTTATAAATGTCAACTCCGCCCGCAATTGAATAATCATTATAAGAAAAACGCTCGTTAGAATTATCATCAGTATTATAATTTTTGCTCAAAGCGCCTGTTTGAAGCCATATTTGATTTGAAATGTCAGAGAAAGAATCCCTGTTTAACCTTTGATAAATATTGCCGATATCGTCATAATCAAGAGCGGTATTTAAAAGGTTAGCTATAAATACGCCGCTTAATTTATCTATATATTTCAGTTTATTTTCTTGTGAATCAATAAAATATATGTCAGAGATAATGTCATTCATGTTTTTTGGCGTTGTTTTATAATCTTTCGATATATTATCCAAGAGAAGAGCAATTTCTTTTTGATTTTTAGATAGTCCCTCCATTTCTGCAAAATCAGACCATCTTCTTATTATCAAGTCTATTCTATTTGGATAATATTCCAATCTGTAATCAATATTCTTGATATTTGCCGAATTCAAATTAAATGTTCCTATGATTTCATTGGCTTCAAATATAGTCATTGTTGAATAGCCTATGGTATGAATTCTATCTCCATCTATAATTAAATAGCTGGAAGTTCCAATTAGTATTTTGCCTTGCGCGCCGTCGGCATTTCTTGTTGAGGCTATCACCATATCGCTTTGATTGCTCGTGAAATCGCTGGCTATGCCTATAGTTCCATAAATTTCCGCATCGCCGACCAATGTTTTATATACATTTTTACCATGTTTTTCTCCATTATAAATTCCACTGGATTCAAGTATAAGTTTTCCTATAATCAGTTTTTCTTGTCTTGTAGAAACTAATCCATTGCTAATTGTAATTTTAGAATTGATTCTACTATTGCCTTGAATGGACAAATGTCCATCTCCCGTTTTAAAAATTTCACTATTGTTGTCTGTAATAATCCCGCCCAAAAAAACAATTTTTTTATTTTTTGCGCTATAAAGCGATAAAATACTGCCCGCCTGCATATAAATATCATTGTTTTCATTTTTTGCTTTATTGCCTTCAAAAAATACATCATTTTTATCTGCGGAGATTTCAATTTTTGAATTATTTAGAAATATAGCTCCTCCAAATTTGCCTGCCAAATTTTGTAAAAAAGAAATATCTTTAAATACGAGTTCAGAATTATGCGCCGCATATAAAGCGCCTCCCGAATCTTTGGCATAGTTATTTGCAAATATGCCGCCTTTTGCTTTGAAAAGTAATTTTCGTCCATATATTGCTCCTCCTGAATGTTTTCGCGCTGTATTACTTGATATTTCTATTTTGTTGTTTATGTCAAGAGAAATATTGGATAAGTATAAAAAACCGCCGTTATTTGATTGATTATTAACGGCTTTAAGATTTGAAATATTGTTAAAAGATAAATTGGAACCGTTTGATAATTCTATTATTGAATTTGAATTGATTGAATTGTTGTTTATAAATTCAATGTCGGCGTCTTTAAAAACTATTGAGGATTTGTCGGCGTATATGGCAGCGCCTTTTTGAGCGGTATTATTGATAAATGAAACGATTGAATTTTTAGCGCCTATATCAAGATTGGCGTCTGTAATATAAATTACGCCGCCGCAGGCTGCAAGGGCTTTATTGCCGCCAAATGTTATTTTTTTATTTATTCCATTGATGGTTAGATTGCTTTTATCTAAATATAAAGCCCCGCCGGAACCAACCCGCGCGGTATTGTTTGATATTTCCGTTTCGCTATTTATGTTAAGAGAAATATTGGATAAGTATAAAAAACCTCCGTTATTTGATTGATTATTGACGGCTTTAAGATTTGAAATATTGTTAAAAGATAAATTGGAGCCGTTTGATAATTCTATTATTGAATTTGAATTGATTGAGTTATTGCCTATAAATTCAAAATATCCGTTTTTAAAAATCACCTGAGATCCGTATGTGTAAATAGCCGCGCCTTTTTGCGCGGTATTGTTTATAAATGAGACGACGGAATTTTTAGCGCCGATATTAAAATTTGCATTTGCAATATAAATTGCGCCGCCATTTATAGTATTATGGTTTAAAAATCTGATATTTTTGTTTTCTCCATTTAGGTTTAAATCTGTGGCATTAAAATAAAAACTCCCGCCATATCCCAAACGAGAGATATTGCCGTTCATTTCAATATTTCCATTTATATCAAAACTTCCTTTTGATGAAAGATAGAGAAACCCGCCGTTTGCCCCTTGGTTATTTTTGGCTTTAAGAGTAAGGGTTTTGCTTAAATCCAAAGATGATGAGCCGTCCAAATATATTATACCGTTTCCATTTATTGAATTATTGCCTTCAAATTCCAAAGTTTCATTAGCAAACAATAATTTTGCATTTGAAATAGCGTAGACTGCCGCTCCATCAAGCGCCGTATTGTTTGTAAAACTTATTATTGAAGCGCTGTCTGAGAAATTCGCTGAATTTGCGCTCATATAAATCGCGCCGCCATAGGCTGTAAGCGCTTTATTGGCGCTAAAAGTTATTTTCTTATTTATTCCATTGACTGTCAGATTGCTTCTATCCAAATACAAAGCGCCGCCCGAGCCTGTCCTTGCCGTATTATTAGACATATTGACATTTCCGTTAAAAGAAATGTTTTTTGACACAAGATATAAAAAACCGCCGTTATTTGCTCGATTGTTCACGGCGTTTACTTCATAAGCTCCGATAAAATTGATTGTTGCCGAACCGTCAAGACGAATTATTCCATTATCCGCCGTTGAATTATTAGCGCTAAATTCAAAAGAGCCGTTATTAAAAATCAGAGCGGCATTTTTTGCATATATTGCGGCTCCTTGCGACGCGGTATTTGCTCTAAAAATCGTATTTGCATTTGAACCTATTATATTTAAACTATTGGCGTTTATATAAATTGCGCCGCCATAGGTATTATTGTGATTTTGAAATTTAATTGTTTTATTTGCTCCGTTTATATTTAAAGTAGTTGTGGAAAGATAAAGGCTTCCGCCATATCCCGAGCGGGCTTTATTGGCGCTCATTTCAATATTTCCATTTATGGCGATTGTTCCCTTGCCAATGAGATATAAAAAACCGCCGTTATTTGCCTGATTGCCGACAGCCTTGATGCTTGCGGCATTTGTCAAATTTATATTAGAGGAACTGTCCAAATAAATAATGCCGTTGTCATTAGTTGAATTGTTATAACTGATTTCAAGATTTGTTCCCGTAAAATCAATTTTTGACGACGATATAGCGTAAATAGCCGCTCCCAATGGAGCGGTATTTGTAGATATATTTGTATAAGCGCCTCTGAAATCAATTTTTGAACTTCCTTTTAAATATATTGCTCCGCCACGCGCGACTGCGCCGGCGCTTCCATTTGCAGCAGTTCCGTTTCCATTGTCGCCTGTTCCCGCAGACCCCGTTCCCGCCGCAAAAGCCCCTATAACAGTATTTTTCGATAAGTTAGCGTTTGCATTGAAAACAATTTGACTTGCTCCTGTAAGAAATAATGCTCCGCCATAAGCGGAAGAACCATTGCCGCCTTTTCCGTTTCCGCCGTATCCAGGTCCGGGAGAGCCGTCTCTGCCATTTTGAAATAACCCATATCCTCCAGAACCGCCCGCGCCGCCTTTTCCAGTTCCGCCTTTGCCGTCTCCGCCCTTGGCGCCGATGGCGGTATTGTTTGTAAATACCACATTTTGATTAAATGTGATTTGGCTTGTTGTATTAAGGAATAAAACCCCGCCTTGCGCATTTCCAGCATTGCCGCCCGTCCCATTTCCGCCGTGTCCGCTGCCGCCATTTCCGCCATTTCCGCCATTTCCGCCTGCCCATACATCGCTTCTAGAACCATTTGAACCTCTTCCGCCTGTTCCAATGCCGCCTGTCCCATTTCCGCCTATTCCGCCGATAGCAGTATTATTGGAAAATATTATATTGTTTGAAAAAGTCAATTTGCTTTTATTGGTCAAATTAAAAATTGCGCCTTGCGCCGCCGCGCCGTTTGCGCCTATCGTGCTGATTCCCGTTGCGCTGCCGCCGCCAGCTGCGCCTGTGACATTGCTTCCTGTAATATTTGCTCCATTTGCCGCTTTTAAAACTATTTTTGAATAAGTCTTATCTCCTCCAATAGTTTCGGTCTTGCCGTTATAAACAGTATTTCCATAAACCTGCGCCGCCGCCGCCAAAGCCACAAATGCAATAATTATTTTTTTCATAAAATCTCCTCCTTTGAAGATTTGTAAGTCAGGCAACGACAATCTAACGAAGTTGAAAATCATTTATTTCAAAGCGCTTATAGCGACGGAAACGAACCTTTTATAATAGATTTTTATCTTTTTTTGACATAGATAGTCATTAAATGTAAAATGGTTCCGCAATTTTAAAGAATAAGGAGGAGTTTATGGCGTTAGAATTGAATGAAAACAATTTTCAAAAGGAAGTTATTGAAGAAGAAGGCTTGATTTTAGTGGATTTTTGGGCGCCTTGGTGCGGACCTTGCAAAATGCTTTCGCCTGTAATAGATGAAATTGATAAGGAGTATGAGGGAAAAGTGAAAGTCGCCAAATTAAATACTGATGAGAATACCGCTCTATCCGCTAAATATCAAATCACTTCCATACCGTGCCTAATTTTTTTTAAAGAAGGCAAGCCGGTCGACAAGGTTATAGGCTTTAAACAAAAACCTCATCTTAAAGAGATAATAGACGGTCTCTTGTAAAATCATGGAAAAACTTTACGATGTCATTATAATAGGCGGCGGACCATCTGGATTGTCCGCCGCTATTTATTCGTCAAGAGCAAAACTCAAAACGCTTTTATTTGAGAAAGCCGCCTGCGGCGGACAGATAATAATTACCGATTTGATTGAAAATTATCCGGGTTTTGACGATGCAATAAATGGATATGATTTTGCTATGAAACTTGAAAGCCAAGCAAAAAAATTCGGAACGGATTTTGCTTTCGAAGAAGTCATAGAAATCAAAGACGGCAAAACAAAAATAGTCAAAACTGCCGCCGCTCAATATGAAACAAAATCTTTGATAATAGCCGCAGGAACAAAAGTTAGACCTATGGGAATAAAGGGCGAAAAAGAATTTATGGGGCAAGGCATATCTTATTGCGCCGTATGCGATGCCCCGTTTTTTAAAAATAAAACCGTTGCCGTGATAGGCGGCGGGGATTCTGCCGTTCAAGAGTCCATATATCTTTCAAAATTTGCAAAAACTGTTATAGCGATACATAGGCGGGATAGTTTTAGAGCGGCAAAATCTTTGCAAGACAAAATGTTTTCCGTCTCTAATATATCCGTCAAATATGATTGTATTCCTCTTGAAATCAAAGGTTCTCAAAAAGTCGAGAGTTTAATTATTTCCAATCTCAAAACAAAAGAGCAAGAAGAAATTTTTTTGGATGGCATTTTTGTTTTCATAGGTCTTATTCCAAATACAGAGAATTTCAATTTTTTAAATCTTGAAAACGGCTATATTGTTACAGATGAAAATATGCAGACGAGCGCGCAAGGCATTTTTGCTTGCGGCGATATAAGAAAAAAACAATTGAGACAAGTTGTTACCGCAGCTTCAGACGGCGCTTGCGCGGCAGTTTCAGCAGAACGCTGCTTAGTTAATTAAGTTGACGCGCGTCCCCTGCGGCAGAATTTATCTTGCGCATAGCCGCAGAACATAGGATAAATCCCGTTGCAGAATCAATAGAATGCCGTTATTGGAGAAATTTAAAAATATGTCGTTATTGCTGGTCGCGCCTGCGGCGGCAATTTGGAACAAAAAATGATTATAAGGAATTCATATAAAAACATTCTTTTATGTCTTTTGACAAGTCTATTGGCGGTTTTTTCATTTCCGAAAATAGACTTGTTTTTTTTGATGTGGATTGCTTTTATTCCATTGCTATATGTAGTTTTTAATTGCGGTTTAAAACGCGCTTTTCTTTACGGTCTTTTGAGCGGTTTTGTAGTCAATGCTCTTTCTATATATTGGCTTGTAGCTATGCTTAAATTTAATACAGGCTCTATAATTACCGCGCTTTTTGCGTCTTGTTTGTTGTGGGCATATCTTGCTTTGTATTGGGGCGCGTGGGCGTTTGTGTTAAATATCGCTAAAGACCGCATAAATTCAAAATGGGTTTTATCTGCGTTTGCGGCATGTCTTTGGATTGTTCTTGAATATATAAGGACTTATTTCTTGACGGGTTTTCCTTGGCTTCTTATAGGATATTCTCAATATAAATTTCCAGAGTTAATACAGATTGCGGAGTTTTGCGGAGTTTATGGAATTTCTTTTCTCATAATTTTTTGCAATATGCTCTTTTATTTTTGGCTTAAATCAAGAAAGGATAAAAAATTTATTCTTGTTGCTTTTGCTCTTATGATAGCGATTTCTGTTTTTGGAGCGGTTCGTCTTGATAAATTCAGATTTTTTGGAGATAAAGAGTATAGCGCGGTTATAGTTCAGCCAAGCATAGATCAAGATAAAAAATGGAATAAAAAATATGCGGCGGATATTTTAGATTCTTTAAATGTCTATGCCGATGAGATTGAAAAAAAAGATACCGACTTGGCGATTTTCCCAGAAACAGCGCTGCCGTTTACATTCAATTCTTCTTCGTCAAGTTACAGCGAGGCGGTAAATATAGTTAAAAAGAACGGTGTTTTTACCGTTTTGAGCTCTATTTTTATCGGCGATGACGGCAAATTTTATAATGCCGTTTATTCATTTCAAAAAGACGCGGTCAAATACAATGCCATTCACAAAAAAAATCATTTAGTGCCTTTTGGCGAATTTGTTCCTTTAAGAAAATTTCTTGCCAAATTTATCGGAATGCTTAATACATTCGGAGATTTTGAGAAAGGCAAAGACAGACAAGTTTTTTCAAACGGCAAAATAACTTTAGGCGCTTTGATTTGTTCTGAAAATTTCTTTCCCGATATATCCCGCGATTTTGTTTTAAACGGCGCGAAAGTTTTGACTAATCATACCAATGACGCTTGGTTTTTTGATACAGCCGCCCCTTATCAACATTTTATCATGAATGTTTTTAGAGCGATTGAAACCCGCAAAGCGGTATTAATCTCGGCAAATACGGGAGTGTCGGGCATAGTTGAGGCTTCAGGCAGAATTATCGCTATGGGACCGGTCTTTGAAACGGGTTTGATACATTCAAACTTTTTACAAAATGATTTCATAACTTTTTATACCAAGCGCGGCGATATTTTTGCCGCTCTTGCGGCGGTTTTTGTAGGCGCAATTCTCATAATCTTTTTAATTGCAAACTTTAAAAGGAGACGCTGATTATTTAAGCCGCCGCTTGCGGGTCAAGCCTGCAAGCGGCGGCAATAATGTTTTTTAGAGAAAATAAAAGGAATTAAAATGATTGATGAAAAAGAAATAAATTCAAAAGCAGATTTGATAGATTGGAATAAAGAAGGAGAATCTATTTTATGGTATAGAAATAGAATTAACATTCTTAAAGATACTATGCGATATGATGCAAAAATAAAAAAAATCTCCGATTTTGAAATTGAGATGGCAAAAACAGACTTTTGGAATGACCAAAATAATGCCAAAAGTATAATGTCTCAATTGAATGATTTTAAATCTCAATGCGCAGATTGGAATAAGTTATATATTCAAGTAAATGAATTGCTTGAATTATATAAATTAGCGTCGGCAGACGGCGACTATTCTCTATATAAAGATATTGAATCTGAAATTGAAAAATTAGCCGTTCTTTTATTTCCTCTTGAACTAAAAACAAAACTCGGCGGGAAATATGATAAGAATGACGCTATAATAACTATCCATGCCGGCGCAGGCGGAACGGAAGCATGCGATTGGGTTGCTATGCTTATGAGGATGTATAGCCGCTGGGCGGAAAAACAAAATTATACAGTGGATATCATTTATAGCGCCGACGGCGAAGAAACGGGTTTCAAAAATATCACGATGATAATAAAAGGAAAGGCTGCAGGCGCTCCTCATTATATTTATGGTCTTTTAAATTCTGAAATAGGCGTTCACAGATTGGTGCGCATTTCTCCTTTTGACACAAATAAAAGAAGGCACACAACTTTTGCCGCCGTGGACATTTTGCCGGAATTAGAAGACGATATAGAAATATCTATTGAAGAAAAAGACATAAGAATAGACACATACCGCTCCTCAGGCGCAGGAGGTCAGCATGTCAATACGACGGATTCTGCCGTCAGAATAACTCATATCCCGACGGGAATAATCGCTCAATCGCAAAATGACCGTTCTCAAATAAAAAACAGAGCGATAGCGCTCAAACTTTTAAAAGCAAGACTCCATGAACTTGAAATAGAAAAACAAAGAGCGACTTATGAAAAACATTACAATGAAAAAGGCTCAATAGAATGGGGCAATCAAATCCGCTCCTATGTTTTTATGCCGTATCAAATGGTAAAAGACCACAGAACAGGCTATGAAACCTCGCAAATAACAGACATAATGGATGGCGATATAAACAAATGTATAAGCCATTACCTAACATGGAAAAGCAAAAACAAAAAATAAGTTTTTAATACAAAAATATAAGAAACTTGTTCGTTATTATAAAATACAAAACACAAATACGAAAATTGTCAGTTTGTTTTTATATGTTGATTATGCAAGAGGTCTAATGAATTAACTAGGAGGGCAAAATGCAACAACAAGAAGTCAAACAATTATTTGAAAAAAACAAAGCTCTTTTAAGCGGACATTTTAAACTTTCAAGCGGCTTACACTCGGACGCATATTTCCAATCCGCCCTAATTCTTCAATACCCAAATGAAGCGGAAAAATTGGGCGCAGAAATCGCCGCATTAGTAAAATCTGAAAATATAAAAATAGACACAGTGGTATCGCCGGCTTTAGGCGGCTTAATAATAGGTCAAGAGGTTGCCCGCTCATTAGGCGTAAGGGCAATTTTCACAGAGAGAGTTGATGGGCAAGTTATGTTAAGGCGCGGTTTTAGCGTAGTAAAAGACGAAAAAATTTTAGTAGTAGAAGATGTAATAACAACAGGTTTGTCAACAAGAGAAGTAATAAACGCAATCCAAGAACAAGGCGCGAAAGCCGCCGCCGTTGCATCATTAGTCGATAGAAGCGCGGGCAAAGCGGATTTTGGAGTTCCAAAATTCTCCCTATTAACTCTTGAAGTAAAAAGTTACAAAGAATCAGACTGCCCAATGTGCAAACTCGGCGCCGCCGCCGTAAAACCCGGAAGCAGAAAATAAATGAAGCTGCAAAAACAAAAAACAATTGTTTTTTGAAAATGTCAATTAGTTTTTTAGAAAAAACAATTTGCATATAAATATGGCTTGCTTTATTGCCACAATTTAAAAAAAGAGGATATATGAAAAAGGAACTTTTCGTAAATAATGATAAAAAAAATCTTGATATAAATAAAATATATCAAGGAGATTGTCTGGAGATATTAAGACAATTTCCAGATAATTCTATTGATTTGATTTTTGCCGACCCTCCGTATAATATGCAACTGAAGAAAGAATTGTATAGACCTAATAATACAAAAGTTGACGGAGTCAATGATGAATGGGATAAATTCGGTTCATTTGAGGATTATGATAAATTCTCTATATTATGGCTTAAAGAGTGTAAAAGAGTTTTAAAAGACAGCGGGACGATTTGGGTAATAGGTTCTTATCATAATATATTCAGAGTTGGAAACATTATGCTAAATTTGGGTTATTGGATATTAAACGATGTTACTTGGCATAAAACAAATCCTATGCCGAATTTTTTAGGCACAAGATTTACAAATGCAACTGAAACGCTATTATGGTGTTCTAAGGGCGAAAATCTAAAAAAATATACTTTCAATCATAAATTGATGAAACAGTATAATGGCGGCAAACAAATGACATCTGTTTGGAATATTGGTTTATGTATTGGCAGAGAAAGGATAAAAGGGATAGATGGTAAAAAGGCTCATTCAACGCAAAAACCGGAGGAATTGTTAAAAAGGGTTATTTTATCAACAACTGAGCAAAACGATATAGTTTTAGACCCTTTTTTCGGAACAGGCACGACTGGAGCAGTTGCAAAAAAACTCGGACGCAATTTTATAGGAATAGAACGAGAAAAAGAGTATATAAAAATTGCTCAAAAACGGATTGATAATATAAAGATTCTGTTATCTGAATCCTCTTGGATTGAACCCAAAAAAGAGAAACAAACAAAAGTTCCTTTTGCGAATTTAGTAAAGAATAAAATTATAAATAGCGGAGAATTTTTATATACGCGTAAAAGATATGATAAGAAAGCAAGAGTTCTTGATAATGGCAATTTATCCTATGACAACAATATAGGGTCAATACATAGAATAGGCGCTATTATTCAACAGACGCCGTCTTGCAATGGTTGGAAATTTTGGTATGCGCTAAAAAATAAAAAAGCATTTTTGATAGATGATTTAAGAGAAGAATATATAAGGGGGGGATATGGATTATAGAATATTTGCAAACATTTTAAATCAGCAAGTTTTTGAAAATTCTAAATCAGATTTAATTAGAAAAATAGCCGAAACTCCATATAGATATATCGGTTTATTTAGACCTACAAAACCAAAAGCAAAAATCCTGCAAAATCTACTTCAATCAAATGAAATCAGATTTGGCGATGCGTTAGAAATTATATTTAAAGTATATTTTAAACTTTTGGGGTATGAGAATTTAGACAATAAATTACAAAAAAATTATGATAATTTAGATATAGACCAACTTTTTAGAAATCAATATAACATTTATTTTGTTGAACAAAAGGTTAGGGATGACCACGATTCAACTAAGAAACGCGGGCAAATCGATAACTTTATCAAGAAAATAGAAGCGTTGCTTGAAATATATAAAGAAAAGCAATTAAAATGCTTTACATATTTTATAGACCCTAGTCTAACCAAAAATAAAAATTATTATTCTGAACAGATGAAAGAGATTAGTAAGGACTATGGGATTTACTGTAAATTGTGTTATGGGAAAGAATTTTGGGATGAGATTTCACAAATTCAAGTATGGGATGAACTACTAAAATATTTAAAAAAATGGAAAGAAGGTATTCCCGAATTACCGTCCGTAAACTTTGATTTAGAAGCAGAAAAGACTTTCAATGAAATTAAAGATATGCCTCCGTCAATATATAGGAAATTGTTTGCAATAGATGAAATTTACAATGAGATACTTTTGACAATTTTTCCTCAAAAGAAAGTTTTAAAACTCTTGCTAATTTATTTTGAAGAATTGGGTAATAATAAAATTATATATAAAACTTTGGCTGATATAGTTAGAAAGACAATAAAATGAATATAATGATTTTAAATCTATGTAGAGACGCGCTATAGCGTCTCATAAGGCGACTTTACTCACTGGAACTCAGCAACATATCAGAGAATCCTTTTCTATTCATAGGCATCTTGAAGAATATATGAAAGGGGCGCCATCGGCGTATTCAATTTTCATATCGCCAAAGATTTTTATAGACACAGAAAGATATTTTAGATTTATAAAAAATGATGGTTTAGATGTCCGCCCATCAGACATCAATTGTTTTGTCAACGCTCTTGAAAAATATAAAACTTTAAACGGCATAAGTCTAAATACACAAAACTAAAAGGGGTTCAAAAATGATTACCTACAAAAAATCAGGCGTAAATATCGACGCTGGAAATGAACTTGTCAAAAGGATTAAAAAAGATTTGCCTAAAATCGGCGGGTTTGGGGGATCGTTTGGGCTTGCGGGGACTAAATATAATTTAGTTAGTTCTACCGATGGAGTGGGAACAAAACTTAAAATTGCATTTTTGGTCAATAAGCATAATACTGTCGGCATTGACCTTGTCGCTATGAATGTAAATGATTTGATTTGCGTCGGCGCTAAACCGCTTTTCTTTTTAGATTATTTTGCTTGCGGTAAACTCAATGTCAAACAAGCGCAGGAAGTTATAAAAGGCATCGCAAAAGGATGCGAAATTTCAGGCTCTCAACTTATAGGCGGTGAAACTGCTGAAATGCCTGATTTTTATAAAAATGGAGAATATGATTTGGCGGGTTTTTCCGTAGGCATAATTGAGAAAGGCAAGGAAATAAAAGGGAACAATATAAAAGCGGGAGATGTTCTTATAGGTCTGCCTTCAAGCGGACCCCATTCAAACGGATACTCCCTTATCCGCAAAGTTTTGGGCGATAGCGGCTTAAAAAAATATTCCAAACAGTTGCTTGAGCCTACAAAAATTTATGTCAAAGAGATTTTGGCGGCAATAAAAAAATTCAACTCAAAAAAACAAAATATCGCAGGCATAGCGCATATCACAGGCGGAAGTTTTTACGATAAAATCGGAAGAATTTTACCGCAAAATGCCAGAGTTGTAATAGAGAAATCCGCTTGGGAAGTCCCAGAAATTTTTAAAATCATTCAAAAAAAAGGTAATGTCCCGGAAAATGACATTTATAGAACTCTCAATATGGGCATAGGCATGGTTTTAATAGTCCGTCCTGACGCCGCTTTGCAGGTAAAAAGATTTTTTAAAGACGCAAAAGCTGTCGGATATGTCAAAAAAGGCGCAAAAGGCGTGGAGATTATATAGGAATGAGCCGCATAATGACAATTGTAGTGTAAAATGGCAACCAATCCAACCTCGCAATGCTAATAAGGAATATAAATGATAATCAAAAAAGACAAAGATATTATCGCTTCATATTTTGAAGATGCTTCTGGAATGACAGGGGCTTTTGGCGATTTTGTCGCTATTGTTGAAAATGAGAGAGAAGTATCAGATTTTCTTGTTGACGCTTCAGTCAAAAAAATGCCTGTGACTATATCAGGCGGCTTAACGGCAAATACCGGCGCGGGTTTGGCTTTTGGCGGCGCGGTTTTATCTTTGGAAAAGTTGAATTTTATCGGTAATGTATGTTTAATTGACTACAAGAATGCTTTTATAAAAGTAGGAGCGGGAGCAAGGCTTGTAGATATTAAGGATAAGGTTTTTAAAGAGGGCTGGATATATCCTCCCGACCCTACGGAAAAAAATTCTTTGATAGGCGGTAATATCTCCACTAATGCCTCGGGCGGCAGAGGCTTTAAATTCGGCGCTACGAGAAAATATATAAAATCTCTAAAAATCATTTTTACCGATGGCTCGTCATCGCAAATTGAGAGAGGAAAATATACGGCGGATTTGAACGGCAGAATATCTTTTAATACAGATAAAGGCAAAAAAGAAATTGTTTTACCGAAATATAAATTGCCCAATATCAAAAATGCCGCAGGCTACTATAATTATCCAAACGCTGATTTGATTGATATTTTTATAGGCAGCGAAGGAACGCTTGGGGCGATAGTTGAGGCTGAATTATTTTTAAAGCCGTCCTTTAAGGAATTATTCGGCGGTATTGTATTTTTTGATTCGCCTAATTTGGCTTTTGATTTTGCCGCGCAAATAAAAGCAAAAGCGGAGATTGCGGGTCAATCTCGCAATGACGACCCTATCATAAATCCTATGTCTTTGGAATATATGGATAAAAACGCTTTGGATTTAGTCCGCTCTTTCTATCCTCAAATCCCGCAAAAATCATGCGCCGCAATTATGTTTGAGCAAGATATTTATAATGGCGGTAATGCCGATGATTTTCTTGAAAAATGGATTGATTTTATGTATGCAAATTCCATAGATGAAAATGCCGTATGGTTTGCTCAAAATGCGCGTGAAATGCAGGAATTTTTAAAACTTAGACGCAAAATCCCAGAGACGGTAAATGAAATAGTGAAAAGGAATAAAATCCCAAAAGTCGGCACAGATTTTGCCGTTCCAGAAGGCTGTCTTGCAGAAATTTACAATTTTTGCGAAAAATCATTTAAGGAATCAGGCATTTTCTACTTGATATTCGGACATATAGGGGAAAATCATCTTCATGCCAATATAATAGCCTCAAATGAAGAAGAATTTGTTAAAACCCGCCAAATTTACTCTAAAATCATAGACAAAGTAATTGAATTGGGCGGCACAGTATCAGCCGAACACGGTATAGGAAAACTCCGCCGCATTTTCTTAGAAAAAATGGTAGGTCAAGAAGCATTAGAAGAAATGTTTAATTTTAAAAAATCATTAGACAGCGCCAATATATTGGGATTAAACAATATTTTTCCAAATCATAGTCAATTAAGCTGAAGTTGCAGTATCCTTGCTGTCATTGCGTAGAATCCATAAGATAAAATTCTATTTCAACTTTTGCTTTTACTAATAACAAAGGCTGCAAGAACGGCATTTTATAGATTAGATCTCTTGCGCAATCAACGCATAAAATAGAATGGCAGACGCTATTAGCGCAGAATGACAAGCCTACTTTCGCGCAAATAGGCGCTGTTGCGAATAATGATAATGCCTATACTTTTACATTCTTTGTATATCAGTTGCGCAAGAGATCTGTTCTGCATCTTACGCGCACAAACGCGCGTCAGCAATAAAATTGATATAATCCCGCCGTTCCCAAACAAGAAAGCGGTAAACGGTAAAAATATAGAGACGCGCTACGCGCGCGTCTCAAATCAATACATTAAACTTCAAAAGGAATTTGGCAAATTATGGCAAGCAATCAAAACAGAATCAGTTTCGTAGGGGCAGACCCATGCGTCTGCCCGTCTCTTAATAGCGGCGCGCAACCGTTCGCCCTTTTTTATGTCTGGTAATACCCCCCCCCCCCCCCCGAAAATTTAAAGATAGGGGGGATAATAATGCCCCCAATGAATGCAATCCTTAACAAAATCAAAACAAATCAAATCATAACAATAATCTCAAAACTCGCAATAAATATCTCCCCAATTCCGTCATTTCTGAGTGTTTTCTCAATGTCGTCATTCCACGGTTTTTGGTTTGTCATCAACCCACTTGAAAATAGGGTAAAAACCCTTTCTTTTTTTCGTCATTCCCGAATGTCTCCCCAACTCCGTCATTCCCGAAATTCGTTATCGGGAATCCAAGTTAAAAAAGGCAACGGCAAAAGTGGATTCCCGACAGAGACATTCGGGAATGACGCACTGGACGCGACACTCGAGAATAGGCACTTGGCGCGACACTCGGGAATGACGCACTGGACGCGGCGCTCGAGAATAGGCACTTGGCGCGACACTCGGGAATACGCGCTGGGTGTGATATTCGGGAATGACGCGCTGGGCGCGACTTTACCACAATTGATAGATTGACCCTTAATTTGAATACGGCTTATATTTTCTATACCGTCAATTGCGGGTTTAACTTGCAATCTGTTTTCAGGTCGTCATTGCGCGCAAGACCCGCAATCTCCGCCGTTTTTCAGCGCAGAGCGCGTCTTTTCTCTCTTCTATCTGTCTTTGATTGTAATTTGAAAACCAAAGAGATAAAATAACGAACAGCGTCGGCTGAAAGTTGGGTAACAAGCGAGCAAATAAAAACACAAAATATAGAAAATATAAACGCATAAATCATAAAAATACTTTGTCGTTCCAAACACAAGAGGATGTTATGGCGCTTTTAAAAAGATTATTTAAATCGTTTATTTATTTTGCTTTTTTGTTTGTTTTGCTTTCTTTGTGGAAGGCGGACGGGGCTTTTGCTTTGAATGAGGGGCAGTTTGCCAGTTATTTTGTTGACAACGGGGATGTTTTTGATATGCAATTGGATACTAATCTCACTTTTTCCGGCAAGCCCCTTTTGGTTATGAATCCAAGCAGCGGAACTATAAGAGGGGAGAACTTGACGAGTAGTGTTAGTTTAGGCAACAATCCCGGTCTTTCCGACCCAGGGCTTAGGATTGGCAGTAATCGTCAGCTATTTTTTTATGGGAATATAGTATTTGTAAATGTTGGACGATACGGCGCGATTAGGGTTGATGGTAATTCAAGAGTATTTTTTAGAAATTCAACCGTGGGTTTTGCTGGAAATACCGCCGCAAGCAGAGGCGGCGCGGTTCTTATTGACGGCTCAAATTTATTTTTTGAAAATTCAACGGTCAGTTGGACGGGAAATATGGGAAGCAGTTATGGGGGCGCAATTTACAGTTATCAATCAACCGTTGCCTTTACTAATTCAAGCGCAAGTTTCATTTCAAACTCCGCAAATATTGGCGCCGCAATTCGCAATACTGCAGGACATAACTTTACTTTTGACAATTCGCGCGCGGATTTCATTTCAAACACCGCAGGCAGTCAAGGAGGCGCGATTGCCAATTATCGGTTGAGTTTTACCATTTCCAATTCAACCGTAAGTTTTATTTCAAACTCTGCATCGTCTTATGGCGGCGCGGTTGATAATGAGGGGCAATCAATCTTTACCGTTGCCGATTCAGCCGTCGGTTTTACTTCAAACTCCGCTAATTCCGGCGCAGGAATTTACAATCGTCAATCAACTTTTACATTTGCCGATTCAAGCGTTAGTTTCAATTCTAATAGCGCGCAGTCTGGCGGCGCGATTTACAATAGTTCCTCAAATTTCACTTTTATCAATTCAATCGTCCGTTTCAATTCTAATAGCGCTAGCGATAGCATAAATGGCGGCGGCGGCGCGACTTACAATAGAGATTACTCACTCTTTACCATTGCCAATTCAACCATAAATTTCACTTCAAACAAAGCAAGTATAGGCGGCGCGATTTACAATGAAAATCAATCAACTTTTACCTTTACAAATTCAATCGTGAGTTTCACTTCAAACTCAGGTTCCGGCGGCGCAATTTACAATTATGACGCAAGATTTGTCTTTACCAACTCAACAGTCAGTTGGACGGAAAACAAATCAGGCAATGCCGGCGGCGGCGCGATTAGTAATGAGGATTTATCAATTTTTACTATTACAAATTCAAGCGCGAGTTTCACTTTAAACACTACCGATTTTTTTGGCGGGGCGATTAACAATGATAAACAATCAACCTTTACATTTGCCAATTCAATCGTGAGTTTTACTTCAAACTCTGTAGGAGACGGCATCGGCGGAGCGCTTTTCAATGGCGCTCAATCAACCTTTACCTTTATCAATTCAATCGTCCGTTTCAATTCAAACTATACCAATATTTTGGGCGGCGCAATTGGAAATTTCCAATCAATTTTTACCTTTACCAGTTCAACCGTGAGTTTTATTTCAAACTTTGCTAGAGATTCTGGCGGCGGGGCGATTATCAGCGCCGAATCAACCCTTACCTTTTCCAATTCAATCGTGAGTTTCATTTCAAACTCTGCCGTTTATGGCGGCGCAATTCTCAGTAGCCACTCATCAATTTTTATCTTTACCAATTCAACCGTGAGTTTCATTTCAAACAGCGCAAACATTGCGGGCGGCGCGGTTTATCTTCGGGGGGAAAATTTATCTTTTAACAATTCCAGCATTAGTTGGACAGGAAACAGCGCGTCCAATGCCGGCGGAGCGCTTTATATCGGCGTCAGTTCCGTATCATTTAACGATTCTTATGTTTATTTTGATTCCAACATATCCAGCGGCGCGCCTAACGATTTATATATTCAAGACAGCCGTCTCAAAATAAACGGCGGGCGCGTTATTGTCAATAGCGGCATAGAAGGAACTTCTACGAGCATTATATATGTGGACAAATCTGTAATTTTTGAATTAAGAGGTTTTTCAGACAAATATGTCGGCAATATAAATGTGATTAACGGGCGCGTAAAAGTCGGCGGCATATACATAGCGGGCGACACTTTTTTACAAACGGCAAATTCCGTTATAGAGTTGACTACGGGAACACAGATTACGGCTGATTCAACAATCTTTTTTAGCGATATTAATTCAAAGATGTATATAACGAATAATTCGTCAACGATAGTATTTCATACGGACGCGGTAATAAGCAGCGGGGGTTTAAGTTACGGAAGAATAACAAAGACAGGCGGAGGCGTTTTGCGTATAGGGGGCGACAATCGTTTATTTGGCGGCGATTATACACAGACAAAGGGTTTGACTATAGTTGACAATTCAGGACGGATTTTTAGCGGCAAAATAGAGATAGAAAACAGTTCAATAACGGCGTATGGGACTGGTATAAACTACGGCGACCTTCGTTTGATTAACGGATATGCGCAAAACTATGCTTCTGTCAGCGGCGCTGTTATAAGCGAAAACAACACGCAATTACAAACCCATTCCAAGATAGATTTTAAAGGAATGAGCGGCGTCATTATGTATGAATTGCGCGGAGTTCGTTTAGTAGGCGGCTCTACTGACGAAAACGCGATTAAGTTTGAAGGCGTGAAAGTAGGCGTTAGCTCTGTTCCTGACAGCAGTTTAAGCAGCGGCAAGGTGTCTTTTCATTTTGAGAATTCCGTATTAGCGTTATCAAAAACCGCGCTTTCTAACAATGCGTCGGTAAAGGCTGGATTATCTTCCGTTAGAGATTTATCATTAAGCAAAATCAGCGCAAATATATCGTCTATAAGTTTTGGGGTTGATTTTACAGCGACCGCTATGACAAGCGATAGGCTTATAACTACGGCGGACTCATTGACGCTGTTTGGGATAGACCAGATACATATCTTAAACATATATAGGGGAGAAACTTTGAATATAAGTACGGAGAATTTTATTTCTGAAGTATTTCCGACGGCAAGCAATGCCGCTTTTGTCAGCGGAGCGCAATACTCGTATAGTGAAAGTTCTACGGTGTATAGTTTTGAATCTCACGACAACGGGTTAGGAGGCAATTTAAGATTTATAAGGTTAAAGGACAAGACTGTTGTCACAGGGGATTTTGATTTATTGTATTGTAACAATGTCACAGGCGCTTTTGGCGTAGGGGCATCTTCATTTAGTATTGGCGCTAATAGGGGTTATACTTTCAATAGGGACGAGACATACAATATCATATCCAAAGCCAACTGGGATATTAGCGCTACTGGGACGGGAGATTTTCGTATAGAAGGAAACGGCGACCCTGAAAAGCGTGTAATATCTGCGCGGCGCAGGGACAATCTTGCAGAGCAAAGTTCATTATTTAACTTGGCTCAAAGTGGAATAAAGTTTAATGTCAGCCAAGTGAGTATAATTGACGCGTATAGGGCGGACGGCGGCGCGGCGATAAGGATGACTGCGGACAATATAATCTCTTTAGAGAATGTGATTTTTTCAAAAAACACTTCAGTTTTAGGCGGAGCAATATACGCTGAAGATGGTAAAATCAATTTTACCAACGCTTCTAAATTCTCAGAAAACACCGCTCTTACAAACGGCGGCGGAGCAATATATGGACAAGGAATTTCTGTTGACTATGAAGGCTCGTTAGATTTTTCAAACAATATATCATTATCAAGCGGCGGATTCGCCTATTTTAAAGATTCGGCGAACTCATTTATGCTTGTGGACGCTGTATTTGAAAGAAATACGGCAAAGAACGGCGGAGCATTATATATTGAAGGCGGAAATATATACTCGTTAGATCCAAACAATAAACTGACATTTAGAGGCAATATAGCCCGCGAGAAAGGCGGCGCGGCGTATATAATAGGAGCGGCGGGGAGGAGTAGTACCTTTGATATAGGAGCTGACAATGTTTTGCTTGCGATGACTAATAATAGCGCAATAAGCGGCGGCGGCGCTATATATTTTGACGGCAGTAACGGCTCTAATTTAGTTCTTACAAATCCTAACTTTACCGATAACAACTCTTTGCTGGGAAACGGCGGGGCGATATACGCGTTTGGCGGCGCGCAGATTTCTACTTTAACTATCCGGGCAAGACAAGATATTTTATTTAGCCGAAATTTGGCGGGAGGTAATCCCAATGATATTTATCTTGGAACTAATATGGATTTAATTTTTGATTCTGTAAAAAAGACTAAAATAAGGCTTGACGGGGGCATAGACAGCGCGGCTGGGGCGTCAACGATAATCAAGAAAGGAGCGGGCGAAGTTTCAGTAGGCTCTTTTTTGTATTATAGCGGTATGCTTATAATTGAACAGGGAAAATTCCATATCAATATGTCCAGTTCAAATTTAGGCGCTCTAAATGTAATAGAAAATGGGGAACTTTCTTTAATTAACAATTATGCGGACGGCGGCAAACGAAATATAGTAGATATAGCAGGCGATGCGGTTATAACGGGTCAATATGCTTTGGACTTAAATTTTAGTTATCCGGAATATACTGACCGTATAATAGTGCATGGCAATCTTAAAATTGTTGAGAATATTTCGTTGCTCAAAACATATTTATGGGGCGGCACAGAATATGTTGCTATCGGCAACAAGGTGATGATAGCCGAATCTGACAATGAGATTATTGGACAATTCAGCCAAGTAGATGGCAGAGCGGGACGGGTATTATGGCTGCGCAAAGGCAAAGACGATAATGATAGGCAGTGGCAGTTATGGTTAGAAGTCACAGGAATCATTGATTTTAGGAGCATAGCGATGACGCACAATCAAAGCGAGGTCGCTATGCTATTTAACAAAGACGCTTTATGGGAAAGTTCTATGGTAAATATCCCAAACCTAATAGGCGATATGTTTTTTGACAAGAAAT
>JAITTG010000090.1 GCA_031287095.1 Candidatus Parendomicrobium reticulitermitis
TGCGAGAAAGCCGTTGCCGTTGTCTTGTTTTCGGCGGCATTTTTAAATGATTTGATACGGATGTGAGCGTCAAAAACTAATGGAGGAGGTTGACGCGCAATATGTCGTTGTTTCCTCGTCCATGGGAGAGGAGAGGTCTAATATCAATAAAAGGAGCATAAGGAAAATATGAATTTATTAGAATCATTTTTGAAGATTATTTTTGAGTTTTTTTATAACAATATCCATTTTTCTGGAGCGCATTCTTACGGGCTTTCTATTATTTTATTGTCAATTAGCGTCAACGCAATCTTGTCGCCTTTTTATTATCTTGCTTCTAAACTTGAAAAAACGGAAAAATTGCTGCAAAGCAAATTAAAACCCAAAATTGAATTAATCAATAAAATGGATAATGCCCGATTAAGACATAAACAATTGTCAGTTTTATATAGTTCTTACGGATATTCTCCCGTATATTCTCTTCGTTCGTTATCTTCATTGCTTATTCAAATTCCATTTTTTATAGCGGCATATCAAATGCTTAGCAATTATAAAGCGTTGGACAAGGTTAAATTCTTGTTTATAAACAATCTTGGAGCGCCCGATGTATTATTATTAGGTATTAGCATTTTGCCTATTTTGATGACTTTGATAAATATCGCTTCGGCTGTTTTGATAACGCAGGCAGGTTCTAAAGAAAGGAAACAGAGTTATTTTATAGCGGTTTTCTTTTTAGTTTTGCTTTATATGTCTCCCGCCGGACTTGTTCTATATTGGACTTGCAATAATCTCATCAACTTTATCCGCTATTTTGTTTCTTATGTAAAAAACAATGGATTGTCTTCATTGTTAAAATCGCTTGTTCTTATCTTTAAGAACATTGTTGACAGCGGATACGCTCAAGCATTTTGTTTTTTTACCGCTTTATATTTTGCAATCAATATACTCTCTTCGCAATGGTATGCTCAAAATGAATATGTTATTACCATATTGTCATTGCCTTTATATTTTGCCGTCATACTTCAAACCTATGATTTCATAAGATTAAACTCATCCTTTAATTTTGCTATCAATTGCCAAGCAATAAGAATTTCTTTTAAGACGCATAAAAAAAATCTGTTTAAATGTCTATGCCCCATATTTTTGCTATCTATCATTTCTTTATTCGTGTATAAATACGAACAGCCGCATTATTTGTCCGCATGTCTGATATTTCTTGCAATATATAATTTGAAAAATATAAAAGTTTGCAAATTGAAAGAATATATGTCGTTTGCCGGTTTAACTATTGCGGCAATGTTATTGCCCGCTTTGATATATCTCAAAGCAAATTTTTTGTATTTTTATGATTATAAAGATATTGTCCAATATATATTTATATTGATGTCTTTTGCGATAATCCTGCCGGTTATTTCTGTTATTTTTAATCATAGACTTTCTTTGGAAAACAACAAATTATTCTCAATTTCATTTATTTTAGCGGCAATGTTTATGCCTTTGGTCAACGATTTGATATTGTATTATTCAAGCGGTATTGCGATAGGTTTTATAATTGTTTTTTTAATGGTTATTTTTGTAATGAAAACGATTTTAAGGTATAAAAAAATACTGCTTATCTTTCTATTATCGGCGTCTTTATTTACGCTCTTGACGATTGTTAATGAGAAAAGAATAATAAAACCAACCATTATTGTCCCGCAGGAATTGCTTGATATGAAGATGAAAGGCAATAATAGTATTTATCTTTTTATGCATGACGCTTTTCCAAGAAAAGATTTGGCTTTAAAAGCAGGTCTTAAATACGACGCTCTTGAAAAAGCCTTTAATGATTTCGGTTTTACTATATATGATGTTTATTCAATACAAGATGCCACTCTTAGGTCAATGGCTTCGCTGTTTAATATGACAAATATGGGAGGCTCTATTTACGGCGAACATGGAAAATTATTAAAAAATTATATGAATGGGGACAATATAGTTAATTTTTTGTTGAGAAAAAATGGCTGGAAAATGGCAACTGTTGGGAATGAACCGCTTCCATTTGCAGATATTACATTGACTGCTAAATCAAATTCATTAGAGGAAGAATATTCTATCAACAATGTTTTTAAAGGCATAATGCAGGGTCGTTTGGATACCTCGATGTTGACGATTAAAAAAAATAAATCGTCGTCTGCAACAGAAATAATCGCTCAATTTGCAAATAAACAATCTGCTAAAAATAATATTTTTGCATGGGCGATGGGACCGCCTGGACATACTTCGCCCAGAGCAATTAGCGATTTGGAACTTGATTTCAAAGTTTGGAAAGACAAATATAATAACTCTATAGAAATTATTAAAAAAGAATTGGAGTTGACGGCAAAAAATTCAAACGATATTATTATTTTTATGAGCGACCATGGACCTTGGGCATTAGGCGACCATTCGAAACGCTATCCTTCAATAGATGAAAAGAATATAGATTCTCTATATTTCAGAGACCATTTTGGCGCTTTTATGGCAATTCGTTGGCCCGACAAAGCCCGCGCTGCAAAATATGATAAAGAGTTTTACATCACGCAGGATTTATTTCCTATTGTTTTGTCTTACTTATACGATTCTCCAATACCGCTCAAGTATAGGATTAAAGATACGGCAGTCAGAATAAAATCTCATAAATTTGACAAAGGCGTGTTCTATCCGTATTTTTATAAAAATGAAGAGGTAAAAAAATGAACGCTGTAAAATTGATTTTCTCAATTCTAATTTTCTTTCCGTTATCCGTTCATGCCTATCTTGACCCCGGCGCCGGCAACGCTTTGCTTGCGGCTTTGTTTGGAATCGCAGGCAGCGTAATTTTCTTTTCAAAAAACATCTATTACAAAATCAAAGGCATAGTTACAGGCAAAAAAGATACGCAGGCGGTTCGCGCTAAATTGGCAATTTTTAGCGAAGGAAAGATTTATTGGCAGTATTTCAAAGATATTATTGATCAACTTATAAAAATGAAAGTTCCGTTCACTTATTATACTTTGGATATTGACGACCCAGCGCTTGATTTGTTTGATTACGGCAATCCCAATGCAGACTTTGACGCTTTTAAAATTAAATATGTTGGAAGCGGCAATAAAGGCTATGCGGCTATTGGCGCTTTAAAAGAGCCGTATATTTTGTCCACAACTCCAAATATAGGAACTACGGGCTATCCAATTAAAAAGTCTAAATCTTGCAAAAATTTAATACATATATATCATTCAGTCGCCGGCGCGGCAAATTATAAAAAACATTCTTTGGATTGTTACGACACCGTCATTCAAAGCGGTGAAGCGTTCAATAAAGATATCAGAGAATTGGAACGAAAAAGAGGCTTGCCGCAGAAGAAATTGCTTATAGGCGGTTTGCCTTATATTGATAATTTAGTAAAGCGGGCGGCGCAATTAGACCAAAATACAAATGGAAAAACTGTTTTAATCGCTTCTACTTGGAACAAAAGAGGGGTTTTGAGGACTTACGGCTCTAAGTTTATTATTGATATAGCAAAGGACGGATATGATGTAATAGTTAGACCTCACCCATATTCTTTTGTCTTTGAGCCGGACTTCATTGAAACCTTAAAAAACGAATTAAAAAATTATGATAATGTTAAGTTTGACGATGAGATAGATAATTTAAAAAGTCTTGCAAGGGCTGACATTTTGGTGTCAGATGTGTCAAGCGTGAGATTGGATTACTTTTTTGCTTTCAATAGACCAAGCATTTCGCTTGAAACGCCCGATGAATTGAAAGACGAATATGAATACGGCGATTTGGAAAGTTTTTGGAGTTTGGATATAAGTAAGTCAATAGGCGTATATGTTAAAAAAGAAGAAATCGGACAAATCAAAGAAAAAATCAAAGAATTATCAAAGGTGAATATGGTAAATAAAGAATCAATAGTCGCAAATATAGGAAATTCGGCTGAGATTATAGCCGAACAAATTTCTAAATTGATAACGGAGGACAAATGAAAAAAGTTTATATAGCAATGTCGGCAGATTTA
>JAITTG010000092.1 GCA_031287095.1 Candidatus Parendomicrobium reticulitermitis
GAGCGTATTTTGGCAGAATTTGTCTGCGCGCGTATAGCGGCGCTATCTAAGCAGACAAATTGTGTCAAAAGACGCCAAAAGGCAAAGCGACCTTCCAGTCGCGCTTAACTTATAGCCAGTCGTGTGTATCGCGGCTTCGCCGCACATAACTGTCTGTGTGCGTATAGAAGCGCTATCTAAGCAGACAAATTGTGTCAAAAGACGCCAAAAGGCAAAGCGACCTTCCCATCGCACTTAACTTAGAGACAGTCGTGTGTAATCGCGGCTTCGCCGCACATATAAATTTTTGTTTTTCTATTTCGCGCGCAGCGGCAGTCATATCGCAATCAAGGATTATGAAAAAACTATATATAAGAATGTTTTTTAGAACTTTTCTCTTACAGAGCCTGTGGAATTATGAAAGGATGCAAAACTTAGGTTTTCTCTTTGTCATAAAACCTTTTATTGATTTTCTTTATAAATCTCCCGAGGATAGAAAAGCCGCTTTTTTAAGACATTGCGGGCATTTCAATACTCATCCGTATATGGCGCATATAATAATTCCTTTATGCGCTAATGCGGAAAAAAGATTGCAAAACAAAGATAATAAAGCGCAAGAAGATATAAATTTTTATAAAACGGCTATGGCCGGGAGTCTTGCCGCCGTAGGCGATTCATTTTTTTGGGGAACATTTAGAACTTGCGCGGCTATTATCAGCACGGCGTTTATTATATCCGCTTTTTTTATAGGTTATTCAAGGTCGTCTTTAAATCTCGTCATTCCTTTTATTTTTTTATTTGTTTTTAACGCTTTTCATCTGCCCGTAAGAGTTTGGTTTTCATTCGCGGGTTTTTCAGTTAAAGGCAATTGTATGGATATAATATCTAAACTTCATTTTAAATTGTTATTGCGCTTAATGAAAATTTTTGCTTTTTTTTCTCTAATAATTTTGAACGGTCTCTATATATCTTATTTCAGAAGCAATATCTCCGCTCTACATTCTCCAATTTTCAATATCATATATATCGCAGTTTTGTTTTGCGCGGCTTTTGCCATAAGCAGATTTTCCCCGGTAGTAAAATTGTATAGTTTTGCGGCGTTTGGCATTCTAATTTCTTTTGCGGGGTTTTAATATGAAAGAAAAAATAATCGTCGTCAATTTTAAAAAAGGTTTGCACGCAAGACCTGCGGCTGAACTTGTAGGACTATTGAGCAAATATCAATCCAATATAAAAATCATAAAAGATGATTTTATAATTGACGCAAAAAGCATTATGGGAGTTTTGATGCTGGCTGCGGCGCATGGAACGGATTTAAAATTTATCTCCGAAGGCGTAGATGAAGAAATAGTTTTAGAAAACATAGAGAGTTTTTTTAATTCAGGCAAAGAATACGATTAAAGGCTTGTTGTCATCGTTGGTATTAGTCCGCCATTGACGGCGTCAGTTTGTCATTAGGGACATTAGTTTGTCATCAACCCGCTTGAAAATAGAGTAAAAGCCTTTTATTCGTCATTACTGAAATTCGTTATCGGGAATCCAAGTTAAAAAAGCAACGGCAAAAGTGGATTCCCGACAGAGACATTCGGGAATGACGCATTAGGCGCGACATTCGGGAATGACGCGATAGGCGCGATTTTACCGCAATTGCGAGATTGGCGCTTAATTTGAATACGGCTTATGTTTTCTGTACCGTCAATTGCGGGTTTGACCTGCAATCTCGTCGCGAAGCGTTTTTATGAAAACGACGAGATTGCAATTCAACTCCGCAGATATTGGTTAAGATTAAATAAGAGGAATTTCATGGCAGAAATAAAACAAGAAAGCATCTATCAAGGCGTAGCGGTTTCAGGCGGGATAGTCAGCGGCAAAGTGTTTTTGCTTGCCGAACAAGGGAACGCTCCTATATACAAGGAAATTCCGCAGGATTTGCGTAAAAAAGAATTAGCCCGTTTAAAAAAAGCAATAGCGCAGACGCGCGCCGATATAAAAACCACTTATCTAAAAATCAATGAGAGGCTCGGCGAAAATTATGCAAAAATAGCCAATGTCCAAATTCTTATTTTAGACGACCCTGTTATGAGAAAAGACATAATCTCAATGATAGAAGAGGGCTTTAACGCCGAATACGCCGTCTTTAAGGCAAGCGGCAAAATCATAAAATCTTTTGATTCCATAAGCGACGAATATTTTAGAGAAAGAAGTTTTGATATACAGGATGTAAGCAAAAGATTGATAGAAAATATCTGCCAAAGCGCCAAACAATCCCTTGCCGCCATAGACAGAGATTCAATAGTTGTCGCTCACAATCTCACCCCTGCGGATACAGTCGCCATAAGGGAAAAATTCATAAAAGGTTTCGCAACGGATATGGGAGGTAAAACTTCTCATACCGCAATCATTGCGCAAGGTTTTGAAATTCCCGCCGTGGTTGGTTTAAAAAATCTTTCCTGCGCAGTTCACAGCGGCGATGATATTATCATAGACGGCAATAAAGGCATTGTTATTATAAATCCAAATTCCGAAACAATTTCCACTTATGAGAAAGAATTTAATGTATGGTTTGCAGAGCATAAAGAACTTGAAAAATTAAAAGATTTGCCGGCGCAAACTCTTGACGGCGTCAAGATAAAACTATTTGCCAATATAGATAATCCCGACGAAACAGAATACGCTTTAAAAAATGGAGCCTCAGGCATAGGACTTTATAGAACTGAGTTTATGTATTTCAACCGCGTTCAAATTCCGACCGAAGAAGAGCATTTTGAAAATTACAAAAAGACCGCCCAAAGAATGTCCCCTTTTGAAACTATTATAAGAACGATAGATTTAGGCGGGGATAAACTCTCAAAACTAGGACTTTTAGATATAGGCGCGGAAAGCAATCCTTTTATGGGGTTGAGAGCTATAAGACTATGTTTTAAATATCCCGATATATTTTTGCAGCAATTAAGAGGCATTTTGCGCGCGTCGGCTTTTGCAAAAATCAAAATTATGTATCCGATGATATCGGGGCTGCAAGAATTGCGTCAAGCAAATATTTTTTTGCAAAAAGCCAAAGACGGACTGCGTAAAGAAAAAATAGATTTTGACGAAAATATAGAAGTCGGCGCTATGATAGAAATTCCTTCGGCGGCAATTATCACAGACATTTTGGCAAAAGAATTGGATTTCATTTCAATAGGCACAAATGATTTAATCCAATATACTCTTGCCGTTGACAGAGTAAATGAAGATGTAGCGGACTTATACGACCCATTACACCCCGCAATTATTAGACTTCTCAAAAAAATAATAGACGACGCCCACAATGCCGGCATAAAAGCCGCGATGTGCGGAGAGATGGCGGGCGACCCAAAATATACTCCTATTCTATTAGGTTTTGGTTTAGACGAATTCAGCGTATCCTCATCCCAAGTTTCCAAAATCAAAAGAGCGGTGAGAAATATAAAAATGAGCGATGCTAAAAAATTATCGCAAGAAGTTTTAAAAATCAGCGACGCAAAAGACATAGAAAAATTATTATCCAAATCGTCACTACGCGTTTGACCCGTAATCCCCGCTGTTTATTTTTTTTGTCAGCCGCACGGACGGGCGGGATTGAAACCCGCACCATACCAATTTTGGGGTTTTGTTTTTGAGTTTGGTTTTCTTTGGGGTTTTGTTTTTTTGTTTTTTTTGTTTTTGTCGTTTTCCCTTTATGTATAAAACACACTCCGCGAAGCATTTTGAGCGTATTTTGGCAGAATTTGTCTGCACGCGTATAGCAACGCTATCCACGCAGACAAATTGTGTCAAAAGACGCCAAAAGGCAAAGCGACCTTCCAGTCGCGCTTAACTTAGAGACAGTCGTGTGTATCGCGGCTTGCCGCACCTACAAGCATTTTGAGCGTATTTTGGTAGAATTTGCCTGCGCCTTGCGGCGCTATCTAAGCAGACAAACTTGTCAAAAGACGCCAAAAGGCAAAGCGACCTTCCCGTCGCGCTTAACTCAGAGCCAGTCGTGTGTAATCGCGGCTTCGCCGCACCTTAACGGAAACATCAAAAGCCGCAAAATCCATAGGAGAAAACCCATGTCCAATATAAGAAATTTTTGCATCATCGCCCATATAGACCACGGCAAAAGCACTTTAGCTGACAGATTGCTTGAATATTGTAAAACCATTTCCAAGCGGGAAATGAAAGAGCAAATTCTTGACGCTATGGAATTGGAGAGAGAAAGGGGCATAACTATCAAAGCGAAAGCCGTCAAAATGAATTATAAAGCCGAAGACGGACAAGAATATATTTTGAATTTGATAGACACTCCCGGTCATGTGGATTTTACCTATGAAGTTTCCCGCGCTCTTGCCGCATGCGAAGGCGCTCTTTTGATTATAGACGCCACGCAAGGCGTTGAGGCGCAAACTCTCGCAAATACTATGCTTGCAAAAAATGCCAATCTCAAAATCATTCCAATAATAAATAAAATAGATTTGCCGACTGCCGACATTGACGGCGCTTATGAGCAGATGAAAGAGGGTTTAGAAGTGGATGCCGTCCCAATCCTTGCCAGCGCCAAAGACGCGATAGGCATAAATGAAATTGTCAACAGTATTATTGAAAATATACCAAGCGCAAAAATAGATATTGAGTCGCCTTTGTCCGCTTTAATTTTTGATTCTTTTTACGATGCATACCGAGGCGTAGTTGTTATTGTCAGGGTTTTTGAAGGGCAAATCAAAAAAGGAATGAAAATAAAACTTATGGCAAATGACGCCGAATACGAAGTTATAGAGACGGGCTATATGAAATTAAAAACCATAGAAGCCGAAACTTTATCTTCTGGCGAAGTAGGTTATGTAGTCGCGGGTATAAAAGACATAAGGGATATAAAAATCGGAGACACAATCACAGAAAGCGCCCGCCCGACGCAAAATCCTCATTCGGGCTATAAAGAAATTCAACCTTTCGTTTTTGCGGGATTATATCCTTTTGCCGCCTCAGATTATGACGGCTTAAAAAGCGCGTTAGAAAAACTCCGCCTTTCTGATTCTTCTCTTTCATATTTTCCAGAAACTTCCGTCGCTTTGGGTTTTGGGTTTCGCTGCGGGTTTTTGGGTTCATTGCACCTTGAAATAGTCAAAGAGAGATTAGAAAGAGAATTTAATCTCAACCTTTTAGTCACTTCGCCCAATGTGGTTTATAAAGTAAAATCAAAAGGACAATTTTCCATAATAGACAATCCCGCGAAATTTCCAAATTATGCCGATATAGAGGAGATTTGGGAACCTTTTGTGGAAGCCTCAATAATATGTCCGTCGGATTATATGGGTTCTCTTCTTGAACTCTGCCAAAAACGCAGAGGCAGACAAATGATGATGAAATATCTCAATTCAAAAATAGTGATTTTAAAATATCAATTTCCTCTTGCAGAAATCATAGTAGGTTTTTACGACGCGTTAAAATCGGTTTCCAAGGGATACGCTTCTTTTGATTATGTCCACATAGAGCCTCAACTTGGAGACCTTGTCCGTTTAGAAATTATGTTAAACGGCGAAGTTGTTGACGCTTTCTCAACAATAATCCACAAAGACAAAGCCCAAAGCGCGGGCAGATATTTGACTGAAAAACTAAGAAATATAATTCCAAGGCACATGTTTGAAATTCCGATACAAGCGAAAGTCCTCAATAAAATAATAGCGAGAGAAAATATCGCGGCAATGCGCAAAGATGTTCTTGCCAAATGTTACGGCGGCGACATAACAAGAAAGCGCAAACTATTAGAAAAGCAAAAAGAAGGCAAGAAAAAAATGCGTCAATTCGGCAGAGTAGAAATCCCGCCCGAAGCCTTCATAGCCATGCTTCAAATAGAAGAGTAAAGGCGCGGCGAAGTTGCAATAACACACGGCTGAATAGACAGTTACGATGGGAAGGGCGCTTTGCCTTTACCGTCAATTGCAGTCTCCTTTGCACTCCTTTGCCGTCAATTGCGGGGCAGGCTTGCAATGACGGATGATGCGAGGATTAAATGTCAAATCCGCAATAGAGTATATTTGTCGTGTCAAATCGTTTAAAAATGCCGTCGAAACCAAAATAACAACAACGGCTTCTCGCAAGTTTCGCTAATTTCAGAAACGCAAGTAACACAAAACGGCAAGACTAACTGTTGCTATTGCCATTGTGCGTTACTTTCGCGGTTGTTGCCTTTGTTGTTGTTTAAGGAAAGGGCGCTCACATCTCGCGCCTGCCGATAGACTTGCGCTTTTTATTCATCGCACGACGGCTGCAGCTTGCGAGAAGCCTTTGCTGTTTATTCTGTGAAAATCAGTAAAGTATAATGATTTTAATATATAATTTGCTTATAGTAATAAACAAAACTTTCTTATTAAATACAAGGAGGTATAAATGCAAACTGCATATCATAGCGCATTAAAAGCGCATAAATCCAGCCAACAGCCAACAGCCAACAGCCAACAGCCAACAGCCAACAGCCAACAGCCAACAGCCAACAGCCAACAGCCAACAGCCAACAGCCAACAGCCAACAGCCAAC
>JAITTG010000080.1 GCA_031287095.1 Candidatus Parendomicrobium reticulitermitis
ATTTTTGCGACTCGGATGATTGGCTTGATATCGCTATGTATGAGAAGATGTTTTTAGCGATTACGAATTCCAATTCGGATTTTGTTATTTGTAATAGCGCTGTTTTTAATGAAGACGGAACTCCCAATCTTTCTCAAATTGATTACTTTGCATTAAGGAACAAAGAGGGATTGTATAAGACTCAAGATATTGCAAATTCATTCAAATATGTTTTATGGAACAAACTTTTTAGAAAATCCATTATTGATAAAAATAATATTGAATTTCCATATAAAACTAAAGTAAAAACGGGATATGATAGTTCTTTTGTTTTGATATATATTTTTTCGTCAAATAATGTATTCTTATTGAAAGATTTTCTTTATAATTATTTGAAAAGAGACGGTTCTCTCACTGTAAAATTTGGCGAAGATAACGCCGCATTCATTTTTTTTAATAATCTTTCCAATGTTTATAACTTTATAGAAAAGAACAATTTAGGACAAGAGAAATTTGACATATTTTTAAAAGCCTATTATGACTGTACAAGATTTCCATATTCGCTTCTTTCAAGAAAAAATAAAAAGAAAGCGCTAAAAACAGTCAAACAATTTTTTTATTCCATAAATAAGAAATATTGTAATCCCAAAGAAACATATAAAGAATATGCAAAGTGCTTAAAAGAAAACCAAAAGGGGATGTTTTTGATGAATACCGATAATAATCGTTCCGTAAGCAATTTAATAGAAAAAATATTTTCTGCAAAAAATGAAGGAATGCATAAAGTTATTTGTTTTTTTGGAATTAAAATCAAAATCAAATTAAATAAATTAGAAATAAGGCAATTATTGAAAGAAAATAATGATATTAACAAGAAGATATCCAGGCAAGTGGATAATGTAACGAAGCAAGTGGATAATGCAACGAAGCAAGTGAAAAAAATTATCCGATATAATAAAAGCAGGATTGTTTTTAATGGTTTTCAAAATTTTTCAGATGTCATTAGACAAAATATTTATAAATTATCCGATGATGTAGATGTAGTTGTAGGAATCCCCCGTTCAGGCATAATACCGGCTTATATAATCGCAGGATATTTGAATAAAAGAGTCTGTTCCATTAATGAATTTATCAATGAATATGCTCTTGACGGCGGAGATAGGGTTAAGTTTGAAAAAGAAAATACCGCAAGATTAAAAAAAGTTTTAATTGTTGATGATTCTATTTACAGCGGGCGCAGTATTCTTGAAATTAAAAGAAAATTAGAGAAATTTGATACAAATAAATATGAATTTAAATATTGCGCAATATATGCAAGGAGCGGTTTTAATAAACTCATTGATTATTATTTTAAAATTATCAATGAAACAAGACTCTTTCAATGGAATTACTTAAATCATTCTGTCGCTCAAGATTCTTGTTATGACTTAGACGGAGTCCTTTGCATTGACCCTGCCGATTGGCAAAATGACGATGGAGAAAAATATATCAATTTTATTTTAAATGCAAAGCCGCTTTTTATTCCCAATTATGAAATTCATTCCATAGTCACTTCAAGACTTGAGAAATACCGCTCTCAAACTGTTGAATGGCTTGCCAAAAACAATGTCAAATATAAAAATCTATATATGATGAATTTAGCCACAGCGCAGGAGCGCAGGGCTTTAGGAAATCATGCTGAATTTAAAGCTGAAATTTATAAAAGTTTAAAAGATACAATTTTATTTATTGAGAGCAATCCTCAACAAGCAAAAAAAATCGCAGACCTTTCGGGCAAACAATGTATATGCGCAACAACAGACGAAATGTTTGAACCGTCTTTTAAGTAAAATGCATGTAGGAAGTGTAAAAAATTAAATGTCTTTAAGCCCGCCGCTTGCGGGCTATAATTTGTTGCGGGCATGACCCGCAATTTCCGTTGTTTGCCTCAAAAACGCTTCGCAAGGAGATTGCGGGTCAAGCCTGCAAAGACTTAAAGACATTTAATAGTCCCCTTGCGCAACTAACGCATTTTCAGTCCGTCATTCACGAAAAAAGCGTCATTTCCGAGCGTTTCTGTCGGGAGCATGAATTCATTTCCCAATCCATCATTTCCGAGAGTCTTTGTCTGGATTGTGAATTCATTTCCTAATCCGTCATTCCCGAGCGTCTTTGTCTGGATCGTGAATTCATTTTCCAATCCGTCATTCCCGAGTATTTCTGTCTGGATTGTGAATTCATTTTCCAATCCGTCATTCCCGAGCGTCTTTGTCGGGAATCCACTTTCGCCGTTGTTTTTTAACTTGGATTCTCAATAACAACTTTCTTTGTATATCAGTCAAGCAAGAGGTCTAATATCTATGAAAATATATAATTATGGAAAACAATTTTTAGATAAATCTGATTTTAAATCTGTGTTAAGCGTTTTAAAATCAGATTTTTTAACGCAAGGCGGAAAAGTCAAGGAGTTTGAAAATGCCGTTTGCAAATATACGGGCGCAAAATATTGCATTGCCGTTTCAAGCGCTACCGCCGCTCTTCATTTGTCTATGCTTGCCATAGGAATTAAAAGCGGCGATGAAGTTATAACAAGCCCCATAACATTTTTAGCGAGCGCGAATTGTATTTTATATGCGGGCGGAAAAGTTAAATTTGCAGATATAGAGCCTGATACTGCAAACATCGACGCGCAAGAAATCAAAAAACAGATAAATAAAAATACCAAAGCCGTTATTCCAGTCCATTTTGCAGGTCAAAGTTGCGATATGAAAGCGATTAACAAAATCGCCCAAGAAAATCATTTATTTATTATTGAAGATGCCGCTCACGCTATAGGATCAGATTATTTAGATACAAAAGTAGGTTCTTGTAAATATTCCGACATGACTATATTTTCTTTTCACCCCGTTAAAACTATCACTACGGGCGAAGGCGGCGCAATTACTACTAATAATAAGCGTTTATATGAAAAATTAATTCATCTTCGTTCACATGGAACATACCATATAAAAGATTGGAAATATGAGATGAGAGAACTCGGATATAATTATCGCTTAACGGATATTCAGTCTGCGCTCGGCGTCAGCCAATTAAAAAAGATAGAAAAATTTAAAAAACGCCGAAGAGAAATTATCAATTTTTATAATAAGAATTTGAATTTGCCTCATCTCGTTGAAAAAGATTATTCAAACGCTTGTTTTCATCTCTATCCTATTCTTATTGAAAATCGAGACGAGTTTTATAAAAAAGCAAAAGCCGTCGGCTTAAATGTCCAAGTTCACTATATTCCAATCCCTGCCCAGCCTTATTATAAGAAACTCGGATACAAAGCAAGCGATTATCCCAATGCGCGCAGATATTATAAAAATTGTATTTCCTTGCCGCTCTACCCGTCCCTTACAGACAATGATTTAAAAAAAATTGTAAAAAGAATTTTGTCTTTGTTTCCTATCCCTTCGTATCAAAATTTCCTCTTATCTCCTCTCTTACGGGAGAGGTCAGAGAGAGGGACGCAAAGCGGGGAGAAGGCGGAGAGAGGGAGCGCCGTTTTATGAAAAACATAGCCGTCATCACCGCCCGCGGCGGTTCAAAAAGAATTCCGCGTAAGAATATAAAAGAGTTTTTTGGCAAACCTATGATTTGTTATGCTATAGAGGCTGCTCAAAAAAGTAAGATATTTAACGCTATTATGGTTTCAACGGACGACAATGAAATTGCGCAAATCGCAAAAAAATACGGCGCGCAAGTCCCTTTTATGCGTTCAAAAGAAACGGCAAATGATTTTGCAACAACAGAAGATGTTTTAATAGAAGTTATGAATGAATACAAAAAACTAAATGAAGAATTTGTTCATTTATGCTGTATTTATCCTTGCGTCCCGTTTTTAAAAGCAGACGCATTAAAAGCGGCTTATAATAAATTTTTAGAAAGCGATGCCGATTCTCTAATGCCCATAGTCCGCTTCTCTTATCCGATACAAAGAGCTTTAAAAATCAATAAAGAGGGATTTCTTGAATTTAGAGAGCCGCAATATATAAGAGCCCGTTCTCAAGATTTAGAGCCTGCATATCACGATATTGGTATGTTCTATTTTTATAAGGTAAAATCTCTGTCAACCAAAGAACGCAAAATAATGTATTTTGAGATGAAAGAAAGCGAAATCCAAGACATAGACGCCCAAGAAGATTGGGACATGGCGGAACTGAAATACAAGATTATAAATAATAGGGTATTGTTATGAATGCGGATGAATTATTGCTTGTCGGTCAGACTTCAAAAAAAGATTTGAATATTGAAAAGATTAAAAATTATGTCAGCCGTATTAAAAAAGACGCTCTTGAAGATGATATTGTTATTACAGATACTTTGCTTGAAAATTTAACAATAATTAAAGATGATAAATTGACTCTTGCCGCTTTATTGTTTTTTGCTAAAACTCCGCAAAAATACCGCCAAGCATTTTGCATAAAGGCTGTTTCTTTTTTTGGCAATAGCATAGGAGGCGATTTTTACCGCAATAGCAGAGATATTGTTGGGACGATTCCCGACATGTTTGAAAAAGGAATGGATTTTTTAAAGTCAAATTTGTATCAAGTGCAAAATGGACAGAATTTTAATTCGGAAGGCGAGCTTGAAATTTCAGAGAGCGCATTAGAGGAAGTTTTACAAAATGCTCTTGTGCATAGAGATTATTCAAAAAACGCGTCAATTAAAATAATGATTTTTGATAATAGGGTTGAAATTGTAAGTCCCGGTTCATTGCCAAATAGTTTAACTGTGGAAAGCATAAAGTTAGGCAATGCTGTTGTTAGGAATAATTTATTAGCGACATATTGCTATAAGACAATGCGATATAGAGGTTTTGGTTCAGGCATTGTGCGCTCCATAGAAAAACAATCCAATATTGAATTTATAAATGATGCCGCAGGAGAACAATTTATAGTCAAAATACCAAGACTTTCGACGGATATTTGAAATTAAAAAATAAGGAGAAAATAAAAAATGAGATTTTTCAATACAACAGGACCTTGTAATCCCGAAGACCATTATATGCTGCCCCCAGAGGATAGGTTGATTGGGGCGCAGTTGAAACGGTATATTGAAGATAAACTTTATTGGGTTTTGCACGCGCCCAG
>JAITTG010000014.1 GCA_031287095.1 Candidatus Parendomicrobium reticulitermitis
CTTATCAATCTTAAAATCCACAGTCCAAAATTGCCGCGCCTGTTCATTAGGCGCAACCCGCTTAAACTGCGTTTTTGGCGAAGGAAATCCCAATGCCGACTTGATGTTTATCGGCGAGGGACCTGGTTTTGAAGAAGACCACAAAGGACTTCCCTTTATCGGCAAGTCAGGACAACTATTAACAAATGTAATAAAGGCTATGGGTTTTACCCGTGAAACAGTTTATATAGCCAATATAGTCAAATGCCACCCAATGAAAGACCCAAGCGACCCTGAAAAAAGGGGCAATGACCGCCCGCCGACTGCCGAAGAAACCGCCGCTTGCAAGAAATATCTTGATATGCAAATAGACATAATAAAGCCCAAAGTGATAATTACGCTTGGCGCGCCGTCGTCAAAAACCCTTTTACCCAATGAGAAAGAATCCATTAGCGCTATAAGAGGGGAACTTAGAGAATATAAAGGCATTCCATTAATCCCGACATATCACCCGTCATATCTAATCAGAAACGGCTGCTCCACAGACAAAAAAATCACCGACTCCCCCGCCGCCAAAGAATTAAAAAAATTATATTGGAGCGATATGAAAAAAGCCCTCGCATTATTAAAGTAGGGGCGGGTTTGAAACCCGCCCGCTCAAAATGCAAAAAACAAATAGGAAATGTCGTGCAAATGATAAAAACAAACGGCGGACGCTCGACAAAAAACAAAACAACAAACAACCAAACAATAGACCTCTTGCGCAACCAACACATAAAAATAGAGGGATAGTGTGCGCGAAGCCACAGAATCCATTTTATGCAGTTATTCAAGCCTTTTTTAGTGAAAAAGAAGTTTATTATATGGATTCTGCGGCTTCGCGCACAAGCCTGTTTTCGCACAGATGAGTTCTGTTAGCGCACAACGGCAATCTTATATTTTTACATTTTTTGTATATCAGTTATGCAAGAGGTCTAATATCTGTCATAATTCTACAAATAAACGGGAAATCAAAATGAAATTATTAGAAATCGCAGTTGATGTTCCAATCAACAAAACCTTTACTTATCTCCCGTTAGAAAATACAAATCCCAATGATTTAATCGGAAAAAGAGTAAAAGTCCCATTTGGCAAAAAAATTTTGACAGGCTATGTCCTCCCCTCTCGCCTTGATGAAGAGTGTAGGGCGGGGGATTTGTCGCGGAGCGTCCCGCAAAGCGCGGATATAGGAAATAAAGACATAAATTCCGCGTCCCAAATCTCACTGTTTAATGAAACCCCGTCGCGCAAACTTAAACGCATCTTGGAAGTAATTGACGATCAGCCGATTATTAACTCTGAAACCATCCGTCTTGCTCAATATATTTCTCAAAATTATATTTGTTCTATCGGCGAGGCTTTGTCTTGCGCCGCCTCTTGCTCTATGCAAAAACCAAAAAGACAACAGAAAAGAGAGAGAGAAGAGAGAAAAGAGAAAAGAGAAAATACGGCTACTCAAAATACGGGCGCGCCTTCTTTCCTATATTCTCCCGTATTAACTCCTCATCAACAATTTGCCTTCGACAAAATTTCTTCCGCTATATCCTCAAACGAAAACAAAAATTTCCTGCTTCACGGAGTGACAGCGTCTGGAAAAACTGAAGTTTATATCAGAAGCATAGAATATGCTTTAAAGCGGGGCAAAGACGCGATTATGTTAATTCCAGAAATTTCTCTTGCCGCTCAATTTTCCGATATTGTTTTGCAGAGATTTGGCTCATCTGCGGGATTGTGGCATAGCCATATAAGTAATATCGAAAAATACAAACTTTTTTACAACGCGTTAAATGGACAAATCAAAGTGATGCTTGGCGCCCGCTCTGCGGTTTTTGCTCCATTTAAAAATCTTGGTCTAATCATCATTGACGAAGAGCATGAACACACATATAAACAAGAACAAAAACCTTCTTATGATGTCAGAGAAATCGCTTTTTGGCGCGCTAAAGAAAATAAGGCTTGCGTAATTCTTGGCTCAGCCACTCCGTCCCTTGAAACATATAGCCGCGCCGTTGCATCTCCCATTGAATCAGAGCGCATGGAGAGGAGTTCATCGCAGAGCGCAAACGGCGACCCCCTCTCTACCATCTCCCTTTCAGGCGGAGGAAACAACGGCTCCTTAATCTCTCCCATGGGAGAGGAGAAAAGAGGAAAAATTGATACGAGAGGAGAGGGGATAACTCTAATCCGCCTTCCCGAGCGCATAGATAACAAAAAACTCCCTGAAATCAAAGTAATCTCTTTAAAAGACAAACCTCGTTTTGGCGGACTTTTATTGTCTGAGACAGTCGCGGCTTTGTCTAAAACTCTTGCTAACAAAGAGCAAGCCATAGTTTTTCTAAACCGACGCGGGCATAGCCCGTCAATAATGTGCAAAAAATGTTTGGTGGTATATCAATGTCCTAATTGCTCTATTTCTATGGCATATCACAAATACAATAATTTATTAAAGTGTCATTATTGCGGTTTTACTCAAAAATTGCCTATTGTTTGCCCAGAGTGTAAAAGCAAAGAATTTAATATTTTCGGCATAGGCACTCAAAAAGTGGAAGATGAACTGAAAAAAACTTTTCCGAAAGCGAGGATTTTTAGATTAGATTCAGACACAGCCTCTCAAAAAGGCATTTATGAAAAAGCCTATCGCGGTTTAAAAAACGGCGAATACGATATTTTGCTCGGCACTCAGATGATAGCCAAAGGTTTTGATTTTGAAAAAATGAGCCTTGTCTGCGTAATAAATGCCGACACAAGCCTATATCTGCCTGATTTCAGGTCTGCTGAAAAAACTTTTCAATTAATCACTCAAGCGGCGGGCAGATGCGGAAGAGCAAAAGTTGAGGGGAGAGTTATAATTCAAACAGCCCATCCAAACCATTATGCAATCCAATATGCCCAAAATTACGATTTTGAAGGTTTTTATAAAGCCGAAATGAAGCAAAGACAGGACTTATTCTACCCCCCATATTGCGAAATAGCCAAAATAACAATCAAAAATAAAAATGAAGATAAAGTTGAGAAAGAATCTCAAAATCTGTTAGACTTTATAAAAGTCTGCAATGACGGCGATAAAAGCGATACTAAAAATAAAAAAGCACTTGAAAAATCAATGCAAATTTTAGGCATATCAACGCCGTATATAGCCAAAATCAGCAATGTTTTCAGGCGATATATAATTCTGAAAGGAAGTAAGACTGCTTTATTAGAAACTGCCAATACCATAAGCGAGTATCAAAACGCCTATTGGGAGTCCCAAATATCAATAGAAATGATGCCTAGTGAATTGGTTTAATAATATGCGCTTGTCATTGGCGCTGTGTCATCATTAGACCTCTTGCACAACCGACACATAAAAATAGATGGACTTCGCGCACAATGACAATCTCGCTTTTGCACAAACAATCTCTGTTAGTGCACAATATCTATACTCTTACATCCTTTATATATCAGTTATGCAAGAGGTTTATTGTTGTATTGCGCCGATTCTGTCGCTCCCAAGCGTCTCACAACGCCGTAATTTCGGGCAAGACCTGCAATCTCCGCCGTTGATCTGTGCGCAGGTCAATCCAGTGGGCGATGGGGGAAAGGATTAAAGACATTAGTTGTCATTCTATGCGAATCCGCAAAATCCATAAAATGTCGTTATTCAAAAATCTTTGCCGTTGAGTATCAAAAATCTATGGTTTTGCGCGCAGGCTTTATTAGCGCGCAGCCCCCATTGCCTGCAATAACAACAACCCAAAATCTGCTTGCAATATAAATATGAATTTTGTTATAATCCGCGTCATTCAGTAGGGAAGCGGTATAAAAATTGAGAGGTCAAAGATGAGCCTTCACCAAAGGCTCGTTTTTTAATGTATGATTGATAAAAGTTCAATAAATCCCAATCTAATCAAATCCAAAATAAATAAAGCGAAACGGTTGTTTAAGATTTCTTTTACTGCCGTTTCTTTTTTATTTGCCGCGTCGTCATTTTCCTATGCGGCTAATGTCGGAAATTGGTCTCAATTTACTCAAGCCTATCACACACTCAGAGAAAATCATATAACCCTTACCGCAAATATCACCGCCTTAAATAATATCGGATTATCTATAGGCTTTATTAATCCTTTGTTGATAGACAGCGATACTGCCGCTAATCGTTCCATAAACGGCGATGGGCAATGGTTTGGTTTTGTTTTTGATTATAATTTCCGAGGCGTGACATTTAACAATATCTCAATCAATAATTTTAAAAGAAGCGTAGGAGTGGACGATAACGGCGCGGCTATACGGACTTCCGATATTTGGGTGATTTTTGAAGGCGTCGGCGCTAATAGCGGTATTAATTTTACAAGCAATGCGGCTGATTCAAGAGGCGGCGCGGTTTATGCGGAAAATACTGCGGCTGCAGTCGGATATTTGCAATTTCAAGCGCAAAATATCAATTTCACAAGCAATACCGCCAATGAAGGCGGCGCGGTGTTTTTAAATAATTCAAGAGCTTCGTTTGATAATGTTAGCGGCGCGGCGGGATATAGAGCGGTTTTTGTTTATAATACGGCAAATATTGATGGAGGAGTTTTCTATCTTGACGCCGATTCAAGATTGCCTATTTATAACTATTCAGTCATATTTACTAAAAACTTATCCCAAAATTACGGCGGAGTCTTATATCTCAACAATGCTTCAATAGCGTCGTTTACAATGTCAACAATTGCGTTTAGTTCTAATGTCGCCATAAATTACGGCGGCGCGGTTTATGCGGACAATTCAATAGCGGAATTTAATTCTTCAAACATATCTTTTACTTCAAATACGGCTCAAAGCGGCGGGGCGATTTTTGTAAATAATGCCGCTCAAATCAATGCAAATAATTCAAAAATATTGTTCGCTTCTAACACCGCCGTTGACAATGGCGGCGCACTTTTCTTAGAAAATCAAAGTTATGATTTCTCTTATGCTTCAATCTTTACTGCAAATAATTCCACTCTTACATTTATGTCAAATAGGGCTATTCTCGGAGCGGCGGCTCATATTTTTTATTCGTCAATAGTTTTCATAGATTCTGTGGCAAATTTTTCGTCTAATACAGCCTCCAATGGCGGCGGAGCTTTCAGTTTGCAATACGGCGCTTTTGTTTCTAATAATTCTTCAAGTTCCTTTATAAACAATGCCGCCGTTTTAAACGGCGGCGCTTTTCTTTTGGCGGACAGTTCGGTATTAAGCGCTTACGAAGGACGATTTTATTTTAGAAAAAATATCGCAGATAACGGCGGCGCAATTTATGCCGATATAAATTCTTTGGTAGTTTTTGATACCGCCTTTATTGAATTTACTTCAAATACTGCTGTTGGAAATGACGGCGTTGGCGGCGCAGTTTGGAGCAATACTGAAGCCTCTTTTAATTTTGTCCGCTCAACAATCTCTTTTATGCGCAATACGGCAAATGAAGGCGGCGCGCTTTATTTGCCTGACAATGGATATTTCAATTTTAACGGTTCATCAGTAACTTTTTTTAGAAATTCTGCTGCGGGCGGCGCGGCGATATATGGTTTGGGCGGCTCATCAATAGATTTCACCGCTTCAAAGGTTTCTTTTACTTCCAATGCGGCAAGCACAGGCGGAGCGGTTTATATGGAGGGTTATTTTCTATTGAATGTCAATTTCTCAACAATTGTTTTTACTTCAAATATAGCTAATTTTGACGCGGGCGGCGCGATTTTTGCTGAAAGCGGCAATATCAGCATCAGTAATTCCTCAATCGTTTTCTTGCGCAATAGCGCGGGTCAAAGAGGCGGCGCGATTTTTTCCGGCAGCGGCGCTCAAATATATTTTGACAATTCAAAAATACAATTCTCTTACAATAAGACTGTAAGTTCCGGCGGCGCATTTTTTATAAATGGTTCTCAAATTAATACATTAAGTTCAGATATTCTTTTTTCGTCAAACACGGCAAATCTCGGCGGCGCTCTTTATGTGGAAAATTCCGCTTATATGCAGGTTTCATTTTCAACTTTAACTTGGATTAAAAATACCGCTATTTCTTCCGGCGGCGCTGTTTATGCAAACAATGCTTCTCAATTTTATTTTGACATGTCAAATATTGCCGTATCTTTAAGTTCTGCTCGATACGGCGGCGCTTTTTATTTGGACAATGCCTCTATGCAATTTGGCGGTTCAAAGGCTTTGTGGTATAGAAATATAGCGTTAACATCCGGCGGGGCGGTTTATGCGGACAATAATGCGCAAATGACTTTTGATAATTCCAGCGTATCTTTTACATCAAATACAGCCCAACAAGGCGGCGCTTTGTATTTTGAAAATGGAGCCGCTGTAAATTTTATCAATTATTCCACAGCCTTTTGGATAAAAAATGTGTCTTTGACTTCCGGCGGCGCGGCTTTTATCCGAAATGCGAATTTCAATTTTTCAAATTCTAATATATTTTTAACGAGCAATAGCGCAATAATAGGCGGCGCAATATATTCAAGCGCGGCGAATATAAATTTCAGCGCTATAATTGAAGGCGTTTTTTTAGGAAATACCGCCAGACAAGGCGGCGCAATTTTTGTGGAATATGACGGAGGCTCATTTACTATAGGCTCATCCTCAATAACTTTTATGAAAAATATGGCTGCAAGTTCCGGCGGGGCTATATTTGCAAATAATTCCGCGCAATTTGGTTTTAACGATTCATTAATTTTCTTTACTTCAAATACCGCTATAAGCGGCGGAGCAATTTTTTCATATAATTCGTCAAGAATAGATATGAGCGGCAATGATTCAAAAATAAACTTTCTCTATAATACAGCGTCAAGCGGAGCGGCTATTTATATAACAGGCGGCTCAACTGTCAATTTCAGCGGCGGCGATGTTTATTTTACGGCAAATGTGTCCACTAATGGAAACGGTATAATTTTTTGGGATAATGGTTTATTAGATTTCCAAGTGTCATATTTAGAGGCTGTCAAAAACACGGCTTTAAACGGCGGTTTTTTAGCTATGTATAATGTTGAAGCCCTATGGGGATTGGAAGATTTCAATATATCAAGCAATACGGCTATTAGGGGTCAAGGCGGAGCATTCTATTTGGTAGGTTCTACTATAACGCTAAACGCTAATCGCGGTTTTATGTCTTATAATGAATCTGCAAGTTCCGGCGGAGCAATATTTGCAATTGGACAATCTTCAATCTCTATAATTGCGGATGTTAACGAGATTATATTTTCAAACAATATATCAAAAATTGGAAAGGGCGATGATATTTTCTTGTCGAGTTCTACTTTATTGTTATATGCCAAAAACAATAATATAAGACTTTATGACGGCATATATGGAGTATTTGGCAGCACTATAACAATATTTGGTCCAAATGAAGTTTATTTGAGCAGTTATAATTATTTTGAAAGCGTATCTTCTTTTGGAGTTATAGGCAATGTCAATATGATTGTTGAAAACTCTACATTTATATATAGAAGGAATTTTGAAGGCGGGATATTCGTAAGCTCCGCTATACTGACATTTAATCAATCAACCGTATCTTTTAGTTCCAACACGGCGGCGGCTCTCGATGGCGTTGCTTTATATGCTTATATGGCGTCCACTTGGGTTCCCGCTAATATCAATTTCAACAATTCTATAGTCAATTTCCTTTATAATTCCGCTTTAAACGGCGCTATTTATGCTTCAAGCGGCGCTCAAATATCTTTTAATTTTTCAACGATAAGTTTTAAATTCAATTCTGCTGCAAATAATGGCGCAGTGATTTATAGCACAGACTCCAAATTTACTTGGACCGCATCAAGCGCGGGTTTTGTTCGTAATTCGGCTGTTATGGGCGGGGCTGTTTATGCCGCTTTTTCAACTTTTACTTGGACTGATTCAATAGTGAATTTTACATCAAACAGCGCAACTTATGGCGGTGCGGTTTTCAGTGAGCAATCAAACTTTGTCTTTGTCAATTCAAGCGTGAGTTTCACCTCAAATAGCGCAAATAATAATGGCGGTGGAATTTACAATGGAGGCATCGTCGTCGGCATCGCCTCATTTGAGAATTCATTTGTGAATTTCACTTCAAATGTCGCATTTTTTGGCGGCGGGATTTACAATGACGGTATCGTTTCGTTTAAAAATTCGTCGGTAAGTTTCAATTCAAATAGCGTAGAAAGCGGCGGCGGAATTTACAGCGAACACAGCGGAGTAGGCAACATAAGCATCGTCTCATTTGAGAATTCGTTTGTGAGTTTCACCTCAAATAGCGCAATAAACAATGGCGGCGGTATTATGAATGTCGCATATAGTAGTGTTTCGTTTAAAAATTCGTCGGTAAGTTTCAACTCAAACATTGCAAATAGCGGCGCCGGGTTTATGAATATCAATAGAGGTACTATCTCGTTTGAAAATTCGTTTGTGAGTTTCACCTCAAATAGCGCGGCAAGCAATGGCGGCGGGATTTACAACATCTATGACAGTATAGTTTCGTTTGAAAATTCGTCGGTAAGTTTCAATTCAAATAGCGCAAGCAATGGCGGCGGGATTTTTAATCGTAACGACATCGCCCTATACAATAACACCGTTTCATTTAAGAATTCGTTTGTGAGTTTCACCTCAAATAGCGTAACTAATAATGGTGCTGGGATTTACATCACCACTAACAGCATTGTCTCGTTTGAAAATTCATCGGTAAGTTTCAACTCAAATAGCGCGGTAAGCAATGGCGGCGGGATTGGTAACATCTATAGTAGCACAGTCTCATTTAATAACTCGTTGGTGAGTTTCACATCAAACTCTGCAAATACAGGCGGCGCAATTTCTAATTTGCAATCAAGCAGATTTACTTTTATCGATTCAAGCGTGAGTTTCACATCAAACTCTGCAAATACAGGCGGCGCAATTTCCAATTTGCAATCAAGCAGTCTTACCTTTGCCAATTCAAGCGTGAGTTTCATTTCAAACTTTGCAAGCACAGGCGGCGCGGTTTCTATTGATATGAATGCAATTATCACATTTGGCGCTTCAATGGCGCGTTTTATATCAAATAGAGCAAGTTCCGGCGGCGCGGTGTATACGAGCAACGGCGCCAATTTACTAACTTCTCTTTCAAGCGTGATTTTTAGCTCCAATATAGCCTTGTCTGGCGGCGCCTTATATACAAACAGTTTTTCATCCGCCGTTTTTGCTAATTCAACTATAACATTCTTCTCAAACACCGCTTCAAGCGCAGGCGCTATATATATAGTAAATTCAACAGTTTCGTTTAGAGAAAGTAATGTTTTCTTTTATAACAATAAGTCGACAAATGGCGATGGAATAATTTATTGGGCAAGCGGCGGCTCGCTTAGCTTCGTAAATGTAAATATATTAAACGCCGTCAGAAATACTGCCGTTAACGGCGGCTTCTTATCTTTCCCAAATCATCAATTGGACATTATAGTAGGAGAATTTAATATATCAAGCAATACTGCGGGTTATGGGACGGGCGTAAGCGCAAGAGGCGGTCTCGGCGGGGCTTTTTATTTGCAGGGTTCAACTCTCACTTTGAGTTCTATAAGAGATAGCTCTATGTCGCTTAATAGAGCGATCAGTTCAGGCGGTTTTATATATGCGCAAAATTCCTTAATTACATTTATAGCAGACTCCGCTAATCTATACGCTCAAAACAATACTGCCGGCAAAACAGGCAATGATATTTTTGCTTCTTTGACTTCTCTCAATTTTGACGCGGTAAATCTCAATAATTTAATAGAGTTCAAAAAAGGCGGTATATATGCGACAGATAAGAGTTCTATAAATGTCTATGGTTTGGGAACTGTCCGTTTTAGCGGACTTGATTATTTTATAAACATAGCCTCATTTGGAATAATCAATACGGGATTTTTTGAAGGCAGAGAATCAACTTTTACATATAAATGGAATGACAAAGGTATTTATATTGATAATTCTACCGCAACTTTTGTTTTTTCATCAGTATCATTCACTTCAAATACAGCAATCGAACAAGGCGGGGCTATAAATGCGTTTACGGCGTCTGTCAATATAAGCAGCTCTAAAGTTTCATTTACTTCAAACACTTCCACATTAAACGGCGGCGCCGTCCATTTAAGCGCTTCAAAGTTTGACATTTTTAAATCCACAGTGAATTTCCTTTTTGGAGAAGCGTCTATCGCAAACTCTTCGGGCGGCGCTATATATGCAATTAATTCAACTTTGACGGCAAATGCCGCCAATTTAATGTTTAAAGGCAATAAGGCTTTTGACGGCGGGGCTATATTTGCAAGCGCAAATATATCAAGTTTTACAAATTCAATAATAGTTTTTGACGCCAATATAGCGGCTCAAAGCGGCGGCGCATATTATACGGGCGGAACAAATACCTTTGCCAATTCAACTATTACTTGGAGCGCAAATACGGCGCAAGTAAAAGGCGGAGCAATTTATGCCGCAGGCATTCTTAATTTTAATCGGTCAAGTTCCACATGGGTTTCAAATAGAGCAAGTTCCGGCGGCGCGGTTGCCATAGATATTGACGGCTCAATTGTTGCGTTTGACAAGTCAACAGCCAATTTCAAATTAAATATCGCAAATGCCGGCGGCGCTATATATAGTTCAAAAGGAACAATAGATTTTAAAAACGAATCTGTTGTAAATTTCAGTTCAAATATAGCGTTGTCAAGCGGCGGCGCTATATATGTGAACGGCGGAACAGTTAATTTTATAAATATAAGCAAACTTATATTTGCGGCAAATAAGTCAACTGTCGGTTTTGGTTCCGGCGGCGCGATTTATGCTGATAATTCTACGATTTCTTTTACTCAAACAAGTCCTGTTTTTATGAGCAATATAGCCTTACAAGGCGGCGCGATTTTTGCTCAAAACAGCGCTAATGTTTGGTTTGAAGGTTCTACTGTTTCATTCTTAGGAAATACAGCGTCAAGCGGCGCGGCGATATATTTGATTGGCGAATCGACTATAAATTTCAGAGGAGACGATGTTTATTTTAAGAACAATGTATCCTCTAATAGCAACGGCATAGTATATTGGGCGTCTGATTCTTGGTTTATAGTCAATGGAGTAGGTATTTTAGACGCGTTAAACAATAATGCTTTAAACGGCGGTTTCTTAGCATTTGAAGGTAGAGAATTTAATATGGACGCGCAGTCCTATAATATATCAAGCAATACGGCAGGCAGAGGCATAGGCACTCAATTAAGAGGCGGAGCAGGCGGAGCATTCTATTTGCTTGGCTCTACTTTAACTCTTAGCGGCTCAGGCAAGATGACTTATAATACCGCTTCAACTTCCGGCGGTTTTATATATGCCGCAAATGCATCTTTGGTAAGCATAATAGCCGATATTGCAGATATGAATCTCATTGGAAATACCGCCATTAGAGGTAAAGGCAATGATGTGTTTTTGAGTTCGTCTGTATTAAATCTTGACGCTAATCAAAATCTCGCTATAAGATTTTTAAGCGGAATTTATGCAAATTATAAAAGCAGCGTAAATGTCTATGGTTTAGGCTCTGTTTATTTGGGCGGCTCTAATTATTTTGGCAATATCTCGTCTTTTGGAGTTATCAATACGGGTTTATTAGGAAGCGTTAGCGGAACTACTATCATATATACAAGAAATGATAGAGGCATCTATATTGATAATTCCACAGCGAATTTTGTTAATTCAACAATTTATTTCACTTCAAATACCGCAGAGATAGGATATAACGGAGTCGGCATATATGCTGTCAATAATTCTTCGGTTAATTTCAATTATTCAAGCGTGTCTTTCACATCTAATACCGCCGCATTGGGCGGCGCAGCGTATGCCGACAATTCAAAATTCAATGTCAATAATTCAACAATTTGGTTCAGATACGGCGGCGCAGATATGGGCGGCGTGTTTTATGGAGACATGGGCGCTCAAATTATTTTTGAGAGGTCAAGCGCGGTATTCTTATCAAATAAAGCAAGCAGCGGCGGCGTAGTTTTTGCGGCTGACGGCTCTTCTTTTGGTTTTAATAATTCCAAATTATTCTTTACTTCAAATGTGGCGGCTACAAGCGGCGGCGCAATATACGCTCAAGACGGAGGGCAAGTCAATTTTTATCTCACAACCGCCGTATTTGCTTACAATAAGGCAGTCAATGGCGGCGCATTATTGAGCGAGGCTGGCGGCATAATCAATTTCATCAATTCAAGCCTTACATTTAATACAAATACTGCCGCAGTCGGCGGCGCGATTTTTGTCGTGTCGGGCGCGTCTATCAATTTCAATAATTCAACTTCTATATTTAAAAACAATTTTGCAAGTTCCGGCGGCGCTGTATATCTCAATAAAGACGGAGTGGTAAATATATCAAACGGCTCGCTTTACTTTACGAGCAATACTGCTTATGCCGGCGGCGCAATTTTTGCTAATGGCGCAAACTTTAATTTAAATAGCGGAACTTCAATCGCTTTTTCGTCAAATACGGCGGAATTTGGCGGCGCGGTTTATTCTACGGCGGGCGCGATTATTACAATAGAAGGATTTGGAACATTTACTTATAACAAAGCAAGTCAAGACGGCGGCGCAATTTATGCGGCGGATAATTCTCACATTATTATCAATGCTTGGAATAAAGATATTGTTTTTAGGGGAAATATTGCGGCAAGCAGCGGCGGCGCTGTTTATTTAACAAGCGCAATTTTGACTATGCAAAGTTCAAAGACTGCTAATGGAGCGTCGGTAAGATTTTATGACAGCGTATATGGAATGTTCGGCAGCAGTATAAATATAAAAGGCGTTCAAACGCATATTTATATGACTTCTAAAGACTATTTCAGTTATATTTCATCTTTTGGAGTAATTGACGGCGCATATCTTGAAGTTAATAAATCCACATTCATATATACTCTCAATCAAGAAGGCGGTATTTACGCTTCAAAGTCAACAATTTCTTTCACTACGGCTAATGCGTATTTTATTTCAAATACGGCTCTTATGGGCGCGGGCATTTTTGCCGATAATGGTTCAACTATATCTTTTACCAATAAAACGAGCGCGTCTTTCTTTGCAAATACAGCGTCTTCCGGCGGAGCGATTTATGCTCAAAATAGCGCCTCGGTCTATTTTATGAACGGGTCAACAGTCCATTTCACTACCAATATAGCCGATATAGGCGGCGCGGTTTATGCTGAGAGCGGCGCAAAGATAGAATTTAGTTCAGCGAGAGTTTATTTTACTTCCAATGTCGCGCTAATAAGCGCAGGAGCTTTTTATGCAAGCGCAAACTCAACAATATCTTTTATAAATTTAGCGGCGTCCTTTACTTATAACAGCGCTCAATTTGGCGGGGTTACTTATATAGTATCGGGCGCGTCTGTCAATTTAGTAAATACAACGGCGTCGTTCATAAGTAATTTTGCAAGTTCTTCAGGCGGCGCGCTATATTTGGAAAACGGCGGAGTGTTTAATACTACGCGCGGCGCCGTTATTTTCTCAAGCAATATAGCAATCTCAGGCGGCGCGATTTATCTTGACGGCGCTAAATTGAATTTACTCAGCAATACTTCTATGAATTTCATAGCAAATTCAGCCGATAAGGGCGGCGCGGTTTTTGCTGCAAGAGGCGCTATTGTATCAATAGGCGGTTTTGGAACATTTACTTTTAATACGGCATCGCAAGACGGCGGGGCTATATATGCTGAAAATAGCGCTCAGATAATACTCAATGCTTTAAACAGAGACATAGTGTTTAACAAAAACAAGGCTCAAGGCAGGGGCGATGCAATTTTTATCACAAGCGCAAGTTTGGTAATGCATAGTTCAAACGGCGCGATTATAAGAATTTATGACAGCGTATATGGAATGTTTGGCAGCAACATAGATATAAGCGGCGATAGGACAAGAGTATATATGTCTTCCTATGACTATTTTGAAAGCATTGATTCTTTTAGAGTTACAGACAAATCTTCTTTAACGGTCGCGCTTTCTTCGTTTATATTTGTCCGCAATTTTAACGGCGGAGTATTTGTTGAAAATGCTACTGCGGCGTTTAATAATTCTTTTGTTTCTTTTACTTCAAATACCGCTGGTATTGAAGGCGCGGCTTTATACGCAGGAAATTTCTCTTCTATTAGTTTTAATTTGTCTACTATTCAATTTACATCCAATAGCGCGACTATTGGAGGCGCTATATATTCTATAAGCGGGAAAGTATTTTTTGTCCGCTCCACAGCAAATTTCATTTACAATAGCGCAGCCGCAGGCGGCTCAGTCTATGCGGATTCTTTGTCGTCCATATCTTTTGTATTGTCAAGTATAAATTTTACCTCTAATTCGGCAAATAACGGCGGCGCAATTTCAGGGGCGGACGGCGGCAGAATCAATGTCAGAGCATCGTCGGTCAATTTTAATTTTAATTTTGCCGATAAAGGCGGCGCGCTTTATACTTCAAACGGCGGCGCTATAATTGATTTTAGAGATTCTTCTTCTTCATTTAATGCAAATACTGCAACTTCAAACGGCGGCGCGGTCTATGCCGATAATTCAACAATCGCTTGGACGGCTGGTTTCGTTAGATTTATAAATAATGTAGTCAATGACGCAGGCGATGTTTATGGCGGCGCAGTCTATGGAATAAATCAATCTTCTATTGGATTTGTTAATGTCAAAGGCATAATTACAAGCAATACCGCTCTATCAAATAGCAATTCAGCCTATGGCGGCGCGGTTATTTCTATATATGGTTCCACAATCAGTTTTATAAATTCCACAATTTCATTTATAAGCAATGCGTCGACAGGCGCAATAGAAGGGTTTGGCGGAGCGGCTTATATTGAAGACGGCTTGATTAATTTTGTCCGAAATACAGTCTATTGGACAAGTAATACCGCTTCAACAAACGGCGGCGCAGTTGCTAATTATAATGGACAACTTAAACTGTCTTATACCACTTTTAATTTCTTGTCTAATTATGCGGGGCAAAACGGCGGGGCTATATATATGAATAATATAGCGAAAGGCGATTTTCTTAATTCATTTGTCAATTTTACAAGCAATACTGCAAATAACGCCGGCGGCGCGCTGTTTGTAGAAAATCAGTCAAGTATTAGTTTTGCAAATTCCACGATTTCATTCTTAGACAATAAGGCAGTTTCTTCATCAGGCGGCGCGGTATATATATTAGATGCCGTTGCTTCTTTTACTTATTCCAATATTGCTTTTGCGGGAAATATCTCTACTAACGGCGCCGGCGGCGCAATTTGGAATTCCGTTGATTCTTTATTTGCCGTATCAAGCGCAGTTTTCTCAAATTCTATGGTTAAATTTACTAGCAATACGGCGGGAAGCGGCGGCTCTATAGGCGGCAACGGATACGGCAGTTATATAGTTTTTGTTCAATCAACAGTTTCTTTTACGCATAGCTCGGCTGCTGTCGGCGGCGGAGCGGCTTATATTGAAGACGGATCAGTTATGTCTTTTACAAATTCAAGCGTTTCGTGGACAAACAATACCGCTAATTATGGCGGCGCAATTGGGGAAAGAGCAGATTCTCAAACAAAATTTGAAAATGCCAAAGCCTCTTTCTTATACAATAGCGCAAGTTCAAGCGGCGGCGCGGTAAGTATTGACGGAGCAAGATTTAATTCTGCTAATTCAACTTTAACCTTTTATATGAACAAAGCAAGCGCCGGCGGCGCGATATATATTACGACATACTCAAACCTTTCTTTAACAAGCGGGCAAATAAATTTTACTTCTAATACCGCTGTAAGCGGCGGCGCGGTGTATTCAAACTATGGCTCGACGATAGCAATAGATTCTGTAGGGAGATTTACGGCAAATGAAGCGTCGTCAGGCGGAGCGATATATGCCGATAATGGTTCTCATATATCTATTAAATCCGACAATGGCATTATAGAATTTATCAGAAACAGAGCGTTAAACAATCAAGGCGGAGACGATATTTTCGTTACAAACTCGGCTATTATATCTTTGTTGACCGGACGCAATGGAAAAATAATTTTAAACGGCGGCATATATGGAAACGGTTCAAGCATAATTAATGTCGACGGTCTCAATGACGGCGGAGAAGTTTATATGTCAAGTTATAATTATTTCACTAATATGTCGTCTTTTGGCGTAGTCAACAATGTTTTATTGACAGTTGAAAACTCGTCTTTTATATATACGAGAAACAATAACGGCGGTATTTTCGTAAGCACGGCGGATTTTGTATTCAACAATGTTCGAAATGTGGAATTCTCATCTAATAATTCCATAGCGTCTCTTTCAAGCGGGTCGGCTTTGCATTTGGAAAATTATTCAAAATTATCTTTTATAAATTCCATAATTGCCGTATCGTCAAACAGAGCGGTTGACGGCGGCGCTTTTTACTTTGCTAATTCTCGTATAAATTTCCAAAATTCAATAATTGATTTCACAAGCAATAGCGCAAATTTCAACGGCGGCGCGCTCTATGCGAGAAACCGTTCATACATTTTCTTTGACGGCGCTAGTATAATTAATTTCCTTTATAATACCGCAAATAACGGCGGCGCGGTATATATATCTTTATCTTCAGTTTCTTTTGAAAACAATAGCTCGGTAATCAATTTTATTAGAAACAGCGCGGGCGCAACCGGCGGCGCGATAGAAGTTTTTGAATATGCGACTATGTCTTTTGTCAATTCAACTGTTTTCTTTGCTACAAACACGGCTCAAAGAGGCGGCGCTATATCTGTAAACGCCGGCGATTATTTGGATAAGGGCTATATGAGATTTGATAATTCAAGCGTAACTTTTATTAGAAATAGCGCTCAAAACGGCGGCGGCGTTTTAGCAAGAAATTCCGATTTACAATTTCTCAACAATTCGCAAGGTTTCTTCTTTGAAAACGCGGCGTCTTCGGGAGCGGTTTTATATTTATCGGGCTCTTCAATGAGCGCAAACGCTTCATCATTGATTTTTGAAAAAAATACGGCAAATTATGGAGCGGTTATATTTGCAGATGCGCAAGCAAAATCCTATTTCGTAAATTCAATAATTTATTTCTCTACAAATACCGCTATTTCTTCGGGCGGCGCTATGTATTTGAGCGGCAAATCTTCAACGGTATTTACCGATAATTCAATAGCGTCTTTTTCATCTAATACCGCTGTTTTTGGAGGCGGCGCGGTTTATGCAGATAATGCGAGATTTGCCGCCGCCGCTTCAAGACTTAACTTTACATCCAATACTGCAACTTCAAACGGCGGCGCAATGAGCGCTAATAATTATTCGACTTTCACATTTAGTAATTCTGACATTCAATATCTGTATAATACCGCTATTTCTTCGGGCGGCGCGGTTTTTATTGACAATTCAACGATAGGTTTTAATAATAATTCTAATGCATTGTTTTATCATAACTATTCTCAAAACGGCGGCGCTATCTATGGCGACAATGCCGCTCTTTCAGCTAATAACTCTTTAATCTATTTCACTTCAAATACCGCGTTTGATGTCGGCGGCGCAGTTTATCTTAGAGACGGCGCAAAAATTACTTCAAGCCGCAATAGTCAAATTTATTTTACTTCAAATACGGCGCATGACGGCGGCGCTGTGTATTTGCAGACTTCTATGATGGATTTTATAGATTCAAAAATTTATTTCACTTCAAATAATAGCGTAGTAGATGGCGGCGCTATATATGCTGATAATAATTCCTCAATAACATTTAGGAGGACTATGGCTGTTTTTGATTCTAATTATGTGGAAATCACGCCGCAGCAGGGTCAGGGCGCCGCCGCATATATTATTAATTCACAACTCTTTGCCATCGCTTCTGATTTGAACTTCGTTTTTAATTCCGCCTACGCTGGCGGCGCAGTCGCTTATGGAAACACAATCATAGATTTTTCATCCTCGATTGTGAGATTTACCTCTAATAACGCGTATGATGTCGGCGGCGCGCTATATACAGGTTCTTCTCAAATGAGCGTTAAAAATTCCACAGTTTACTTTACTTCAAATACGGCTGACGCAAGTGGCGGCGCGATTTTTGGCGATATTTCACATATATTTGATTTTGTCCGTTCAAAAACTGAGTTTATTTTTAATACAGCGCAGGCGGGCGGCGCAATATATGCTAGAAATGGGGATTTTAACACGAATAAGACTACTATAAAGTTTTCATTTAATACTGCTTATGGCGATAACGGTGGAGCGATATATATAAATAACGAAAATATGAATTTAACGGCTTCTACAATATCTTTTGAAAGCAACACTTCTTATGGAAGCGGCGGAGCGATTTATGCTGAAAGTAATTCAAATGTGATTTTTGACGGCTCATTGGCTCGTTGGATTTCTAATAAAACTGACAATACAATATCTGGCGCAAACGGCGGCGCGATTGATGCTCTTAATTCTTCTATATCTTTCACAAACAGAGCAATTGCCTCTTTTGAAAACAATACGGCTTATAAAGGCGGCGCAGTCAGTCTTAATAATTCACGCCTCAACTTCAATAATTCAAAAGGTTCCTTTATAAACAATAAAACCTCAACAAATACAGATGGTTTTGGCGGAGCGATATATGCTGAAAACAATTCTGTCATAAATTTCTATACGTCAAGCGCAGTATTTCAATTTAATACGGCAAATACCGGCGGAGCGATATATCTCAATAATTCAACAGCTAATTTTACCTTTGCCAATCTTGGCGCATCTATAATCTTTGATAGAAATATTGCCGATTACGGCGGAGCAATATACGCTGTCAATAATTCTAAAATTTTATTCGCGCAAGGCGGAACTGTAACCTTTATAGGCAATACTTCAAAAGAAGGAAACGGCGTAGTGGATTGGACGGTGGATTCAATTATAACTTTCAATAATTTGCATACTTTAAACGCTCTCAATAATAGAGCGGTAAGCGCGGGTTTCATATCTTTTGAAAATAGAAACGGCGATATACAAGTGCAGAAATTTAATATCTCAAACAATGCCGCCACAGGAAATGCCGCTGCCGGAAGAGGCGGGGCTTTTGTTGTTATCAATTCAACATTCATATTGAGCGGGTCTGGAATTATAAACTCCAATTTCGCGCCAAGTTCAGGCGGAGCATTTTATATTGAAAGGGCTTCTGTCACTATAAGGGCGGATACAGGCGATATACTTATGAGAGGCAATAAGGCTAATATGGAAGGCGACGATGTGTATCTCTCTTCCTCAAAATTTACTTTGACAAGTTTTGACGGCAAACATATCCGTTTAGAGGACGAAGTTTATGCGATAGACAATAGCTCTATCAATATAAACGGTTCGGGAAAAGTTCATTTTAGCGGTAGAGATTATTTTGTAGGCATATCTTCTTTCGGCATAACAGGCGGGACATTGCTTGAGGCTGTCAATACCAACTTTATTTATGAACAAAACAAAGGCGGAATTTTTGTTGATTATTCATCTTTGACTTTTGTCAATTCTCAAGCCTCTTTTAGAAACAATAAGACTATCATTGGCAGCAGTTCCGGCGCCGCTATATACGCGGTAGGCTCTTCAATAGGTTTTACTGGGACTTCCGCTAAATTTGAAAACAATTCAGCGCAAAGAGCGGGCGGAGCAATTTATGCAAAATCGGTATATGCGGGTTTTTATGATTCCAATTTGTCGTTCAAATACAGCAGCGCGGCGATAGACGGCGGCGCAATTTATGCCGATAGGTCAAAATTTGATTTCAAAAATACTATCGCGAGATTTGAAAGCGGCAATGCTATAAACAATGGCGGCGCAATTTTTGCAATCAATACTACTATGATGAATATCTCTCGTTCAAGCCTATATTTTGTCGGCAATACTGCAAATAATGGAGCGGGCGTATATGGAACAAATAAAATTGTTTTTGATATAAATGATTCTTTATTTGATTCCTCGTTTAATGCCGCAAAAATTTCCGGCGGTTCAATATATTTATCATCGTCTAATATGGCATTTGCAAATTCTGATATTAAATTCAGTTATAATACCGCCTTAAGTTCAGGCGGAGCAATTTATGCCGTTTACGATTCCAAAATCAATTTTTCAAATTCCAAAATTGAATTTACAAACAATAGCGCTTTAAGCCATGGCGGCGCTGTTTTTGCGGCAAGCGGAACGATTACTCAAATTATATTTGACCGTTCAAATATAAAACTTACCGCCAATAAATCTAATTACGGCGGCGCAATTGCGGCAGTCGCGTCAACAATGAATGTTCTAATCAATTTCACCAATTCTACAGCCGACTTTGAAATAAACAAATCAACCTATGACGGCGGCGCAATATATCTCAATAGGAGAATCCTTCTTAATTTCTCAAATTCCAAAATAAATTTCTTAAACAATACTGCCGGCAGGGACGGCGGAGCAATATGGGCGGACGGCGGCGCAAAAATATCTTTTACAAATTCAGAATTTAGTTTTGTGTCAAACAGCGCCGACCCCGGCGGAGCGATATATTTGACCACCGCCGCTTTGACTGTCGTCAATTCTAAAGGTTTGTTTAGCAAAAATACTGCCGATATGGGCGGGGCTTTATATATGGGCGCGGGTTCTCAATGGAGTCTTGCCGGTTCTGATATAGAGTTCTCGGACAATAAGTCAAGCAGCGGCTCGGCGGTTTATATAGGCGATAACGGCGGTATAATTTTGACAAGAGAAGGTTTGGGCGGACGCAGTTCTTTACTATTTAAAGACAATATCAATAATTTTGCAGGTTCTATTTTTGTGGGAGAAGGCGGCAGGATTGATTTGATGGGCGCGTCTGTCAAAGCGCAAAATAATATAGCGCGCGACGGAGCGCTCTTATATGCAAAAGGCGCAAGCCTTGCAATCAGTTCAGTATCGTTTGGCGATATAGAGGCTATAGGCAATACAGCCGTTCCTAAATCCGATGAAGCAAGCCGCGGCGGCGCAATATATGCCGAAGACGCTTATGTGAGCATCGGTATTCTTGCAATAAACGATGTTTTGTTTAGTAAAAATACAGCGGGAAGCGGCGGCGCGATATATGCCAAAAATGCAAATATATTGCTCAGTGCAAATGCTGGCAATGTGATATTTAAAGATAATGTTTCAGATGATATGGCTCATAAAGGCAATGATATTTATTTAGACGAAGGCGCTAAATTAGATGTGTTTGCTTATCATGATAAAAGAGTAGAAATTCATAGCGGCATAAAAGGCGAAGCAAGAAATTCGATTATCAGAAAAGACGGTCCGGGAGTGTTTTTCTTGTCAGGAATGACCGATTTTGACGGGGTATTCAATATCGACCGCGGCGAAGTTTTGGTATCTCCTATATCGCCGTTTCCGCACACAAAACTAGGAGAAATGAATATATCATCCGCTGGAACTTTGGCAATAAATTCTTCAGGCTGGAATATGTATTCTATCGATGTCAATGATTCCAATATATATGGAACGCTCAGACTTTCTATAAATGTTGTCGGAGATGTTCACGATGTTCTTTCCGCTACCGGGACAGTTCATATATCAAGTTTAACTTCAAGTCTTGACATAAGAATTTTCGGAGGCATAGGCAAGGGCAGATATGAAATGATCGTCGCTCAATACGGCGTTAATGGAGAGTTTAGATTTGCTCCTACTCAATACGAAAAAGGCAAAAACATTTTTGTAGTAAATTTTAATCCAATTATTTATGAAGAAAATAAAGTCATTGTAGAATTTGACGCAAAGTCTGACTTTGACAACAGCATACCGGGTCTTGTCCATAATCAAAAAGAAGTCGCAAAAGTTTTTGACTCTTTAAACGATGGGCGCAAGATGCCGAACTCGCTTACGGCATTATCGGTAATTTCTCAAGAAGAGTTTGCGATTGGCAATGGAGAATTTAGGCAAACGAGATTATTATTCAACAAACTCAGCGGCGATTTCCTTGCCAATGCTTTGGTTAGCGGGGCGGAAGACCATAGCGAGGCGGTTTTATACAATAAAATCAGAGAGATTGAAGCAAAAGACGATAAGAGAACTGCAAGAATGATATGGGTTCACGGCGATTTCGGCGGTTTCTCTTATGATCCGCAAGGCATGGTTGATACTCTTAAAGGAAGCGGAGTGGGTTTCCAAGGCGGAAAACCTTTATATAAGGAAGACAATATATTGGGCGGACTTTTCGGAGGAATACATATAAAGAATTTAGAGCAAATGGGCGATAAAGCCGACATTATAGATATAGAAGCGGGCGCTTACGGCGGATGGTATAGCGATAAAAAAATCAATATCAAAGCAAGCGGAAGTTTAGGATTTCAAAATTTCACAGTTGAGAGAAATATCCGTTCAATAGATTTTGAAGAAAATCCTAAATCGGCGTTTAACACATTCTCTATAAAATTAAACGGTCAAGCCGAATATAAGATAGTAATAGACAATGAATTGGATTTAAAACCTTATATAGGTTTAGAAAACGCTTTTGTGGTCAATGGCGAAATTGAAGAAAGCAATGCTCCTGAAACCGCTTTGATTGTGGAAGGAGGCGCTTTCTTTAGGTCTATAGCCTCGGCTGGATTAAAACTTGAAGATGAAAAGGGCGATATAAAATGGTATGCAAAAGCCTTCGGCGCTTATACTCTTACGGGCGCTAATCCTTCATATAATATGAGATTTGCCAATGGATACGGCTCTTTTATGGATATACAAGCGAGAGAATTGGCAGTATTATTCGGTATGGCGGCGGGTATAGAGTATAAGGCGACAGACGATATGGGCATATATCTAAACGCCGATATGAATTTGGCGGAAAATTACTTTGCTTATTATGCAAATATCGGCGTCAACTATAAATTAGGCGAGATATTTAAGAATAGAGAAGAATACGAGAACTCTCTAAAACGCGCTCCGAGGCAAAAATCTACGGCATACAGACCTTTGGATGTAAAGACATTCAGAATGCTTGCCGCATGGTTTGAAGTAGGCAAATATAATTTGTCGGCTGATGCGAAAGAATTAATCAGAGACGCCGTCAATGAAATCAAGCGATTTGAATATAGAAAAATCACTATTGAAGGTCATGCCGATTCAACGGGCATAGAGGCTAAAAACAAGACTCTATCCATTATGAGAGCCAGAGCAGTATATGAAGAGTTATACAATAACGGTATCCCTCTTGAAAAGATGGAATATATAGAGTTCTTCGGCTCAGAAGAAGCGGTTGCTCCCAATAGCACTCCTGAAGGACGGGCAAGAAATAGAAGAGCCGAACTCGTTATAGATTATGTGATGGACGGCGATTCTGTAAAACGATTGAACGCTGTTGAAGAGGAAGAAGATGAGGTAAACCGCAGCGCTCTTGAAAAACAAGAATTCCAGAGAAGAGGCATAACTCCTCCGGGCATAGAAGTAAAAATCGGAAATAAAGTCGCCGTTCCTCCAAGGCAGAGAACTGTAATTCGCAATACTCAGCCAAACGCGCCTCAATCAACGCCAAATGTCCGTCAATCTGCGCCGTCAATAGAAGAGCAGATAATAGATTTGGACGAAGATGATATTATTATAGAAGAAATAGTTACTCCCATCTCCCCTTCCACAAGACAATCATTAGACGACATAGATATAGACATTTTTGAAATAGAAGATGACGCCGACCTTTAAAGCGGCTTAAAAACAGATATAGAAGACGAGTCCTTTAAAAGATAGGCTGATTGGATAAACTCTTTTGTTTCTATTGCAGTCTTGACCTATCCATATTGTCATTATAAGTTTGACTTGCGGCATGTTTGTCATTGCGGGCTTGACCTTCAATTTCCGTTTTTGTTTTTTACCGTCATTTCTGAATGTTATTTCAACTTCGTCATTCCCGAAAGTCTCTGTCGGGAATCCATTTTACTTATAATTTTACAGTTATGAGATAACGATTCAAGCCCGCAGGCGGCTTAAAGATATACAAAGCAAACTTGCAATTGCGTGTCCAGCGGCGGACTTTACTCTGCGCATAATTGTAGAGCGCAGATTTAATTCCGTCGCAGAATCTACGCAATAAAATTTCAACTTTAATGAAGTCGTCGTTTTTTTCCCAAAAAATAAAAATAAGGAGGCAGTAATATGGAAGAAGCGAGCATATTTAGTTTCTTAGTGACATTTGGAGTTATTTTGGTCGCTGCGAAAATTTTTGGCGAGATAGCGGTAAAATTCGGACAAAGCGCAATTATTGGAGAATTGATTGCAGGCGTGATTATTGGACCAAGCCTTTTAGGTTTGGTGCACGAAACTGTGACTTTTAAAGAGATTGCGGAATTAGGCGCGGTGATTTTGCTTTTTGAAGCAGGTCTATCCACTAATATAAAAGAGTTTGCAAAAGCCGGCGGTTGGGCTACTTTGGTGGCTTTTATGGGAGTGGTTTTTCCTTTCCTATTCGGGTTTTTTGTATTTCAAGCGTTTGGAATGACGACTAACGCGTCAATTTTTGCAGGCGCCGTTTTAACGGCTACTTCTGTTGGAATCACAGCAAGGGTTTTCCTTGACTTAAATAAAATGGACACTCAAGAGGCGAAAATAGTTTTGGGGGCGGCTGTTATTGACGATGTTATCGGTCTTGTGATTTTGGCTGTCGTTATGCAGCTTGTGTCAGGGACGGCTGTAAGTTTTACAACTATACTTGGAACAAGCGGCACGGCGATTTTGTTCTTGGCAGCAGTCGTTGGTCTTGGACTTTTGATAACTCCTCATGTTTTCAAATTTGTTGAGAAAATGAATCAAGATTTCGTCGTTTTTGTTATAGGGATAGCATTTTGTTTATTTGTATCCGCTTTGGCGGCTCATCCCAGTATCGGACTTGCTCCTATCGTCGGCGCTTTTGCGGCTGGTTTGGTTTTGTCCGCCACAAAGCACGGTCCAAAAATCAGCGAAGGCGTTAAACCGCTTTATGCCTTTTTGGTTCCGCTCTTTTTTGTTTTTATGGGAACAAAAGTTGATGTCGGCATTTTTAGCAGCGGCGAAGTTTTAAAACTTGCGGCAATTTTGTTTGTAGTGGCTTTTGTAGGCAAAGCGTTAGCGGGATTTGTCGTGTTAAAAAAAGGCATAGACAAATTATTGATAGGAGTAGCGATGGTGCCGCGCGGCGAAGTCGGATTGATTTTTGCCAGCATGGGTCTTACTCTTGGCGTGTTTGAGCAAAACATTTACAGCGCTCTTGTAGTAGTTATAATGCTTACGACTTTTGTAACCCCCGTTATTTTAAAAATCCTCATTGCAAGAAGCAATAAAGCGCTTTCTAATAAACGCTGATTTATCCTCACAATAACAAAAAATAAATACAAAAATTTGTATGGGCGGGTTTTTAAACCCGCCCGCTCGATTAGATGCAACCTCAAGAATTTATTAAAATCAAAAACACATTAAAAAATCAATATAAAAATTGGAATCAATAACAAAAGAACCCCGAATCTTATAAGGGCGAGTTTGTCCCTTGCCTGCAAATCGTAGAGACTTGCTATACGCTTGTCTAAAATAAAGGAGGATATCTGGCAATGCCTAAACAATTCAAGAATTACAAATTAGCGATAGCATCGCGGAAGTTGTTGA
>JAITTG010000070.1 GCA_031287095.1 Candidatus Parendomicrobium reticulitermitis
ATTACTAAAATAAAACCTTCCACCCTCCCTTGTGGGGGGGGGGGGGGGCCTAGTCACGGCAAAAGAAAAACTTGCCTCTGTTTTGGACAAAAGCAAGTTAAAAATTGTTATTGAAATGATTGTTTCTTGGAACATTTAATTGATAATTCCTTATTATTTTTGATGCGTTTTATCGGATAACCAATCCCCGTAAAATTGATTTACTAATTGCTCGATAGAAATTTGGTATTTTTTTCTGATATTGAAATATTATAAGACAATCTTTGCGACAATTGCATTTGATATTCTAAAGACAGACTGCTTAATAATCCAAGATAGTTATTTAACAAAACTGCGCTGACTTCATTTGATTTATTATCCGCTAAATTCATGAAAATGTCCTACTACACAAATTGTTTAATTGTTTTTGACTTTTAAAAGCGGCAAATTATATATAAAAATCTATTGATAAAGCAAAAAACCGCATTTAATCATCTAAAATGACACCGAAATAAAACAATTGATAAAAATGCGGGCATTTTATTGACAAAAACGCGAATTAACTATATTTACAAGTTTTTTGACTTTTTTCTTTGCAAAAAATGTAAATATGTATTTATGATAGCCTTACTGAAGGGTTATTTTTTTGTTTTCAATGCTTCCCTAAAACAATCCCAACCATCTAAACAAAGATATCCCGCAAAACATTGTCGCTAACGATAATACTGTCGTCAAATATACGGATTGGGCGGAAAATTCTGGGGCTACATTATACATTCTCGCCATTATCATATTTGTTACGGCGCAAGGGGCGGCAAAAGCTACGAAAAGAGCGCCAAGGTGCGCTCCCCTAAACCCAAAATATACCATAAAGGGCGCAATGACAGCGGGGACTATTACCAATCTCATCAAACATAATCCTAAAACAGGTTTTATGTTTCCTGTCAACTTTTTTAAATCTATTTGAGAGCCGAGCAAGAGCAAAGCCATAGGAGGTCCCAAAGCGCCTACTGTAAAAACTCCTTTTTCCAAAAATTGCGGGATTGAAACTCCCAATAGAGACATAACTATGCCGAGAACTGAACTTGTTATAAGAGGGTTTTTGCAAATATCTATCAGCGTGTGTTTGAGAGCCGTTCCAATATCCGTATCGGCATTTTGAGAATAATAGACAAAAGCGATTACAGATAAGAGATTAAACATTATGATAGTAATAGGCACAAGCATGGCGGCGGCTTTTAAGCCCGCGTCTCCAAACATATTTATGGCGAGAGGCAAAGCGTATATTATATTGTTTGAACGAAAAGCGCAGACTATAAAAATACATCTTTTGTGGCGGTCTTTCATAGTAAGCGTAAAAAGGCAAAAACCGATAAAGGCTAAAGCCAAAATCGCGCTTATACAAAAAATTACCATTTTAGAATTGAATTCAGCGTAAAAATCAATAGATACTGTGCTGCAAAAAAGTTGAAAAGGCAAGAGATATTTGAAACAGAGTTTATTTAAAAACAGTTTGTCTTCTTCTCCAATATGACCCCGCCAAGCGATAAACCAACCCAAAGCCATAATAAAAAGTATAGGAGCGATAGCGTTAAAACTAAATAAAAAGATTTCCATTGCGGCATTTTAGCATATTGGTATGGTTAATTAAGTTTAAGCGGCAAAGGCAACGACAACGGCTTTTCGCAAGTTGCCGTTTTATCTTTTTGCATCCCTTGCGAAAAGTCGTTCGCCGTTATCGTGTTTTTAGTCTCATTTTTAGATGATTTGAAGGGTAGTAATTGACAAAAACGCGGGCATTTTATTGATAAAAACGCGAGACTTTTATTGACAAAAACGCGGATTTTATATATAAATTTCCCGCATTTTACGCTTTTTTAAAATTGGAGGGATTATGGCAATAGAATGTGTCAGATGGCATAAAGAAACGCTAAAGGACGCTTTGGAAAGCCGCAGAGTTATTGTGATTTCAGGCTCAAGGCAGTGCGGTAAGACTACTTTGGCAAAGCAAATAATAAAGGATTTGGGCGATAATACTATATTTAGAACCCTTGATAATCCGGATTTTTTAAAACTCGCTTTGGAAGACCCGCTAAATTTTGTCCGCCATTCTAAAAAAACGATGATAATTGACGAAGCGCAAAGAGCGCCTGAATTATTGCCTGCTATAAAGATGATTGTTGACGAAAATCCCGCTTATGGACAATTCTTGCTTACCGGATCTGCCGATATTCAAAGTTTGCCTGCGGTTAGGGAGAGTTTAGCGGGCAGAGTCAAAAACATATATCTAAAACCTTTGACGCAAGGCGAGATTTTATCGGTCAAGCCGTCTTTTATCAAAAAATGTCTGTCAATGGATTTTCCAGACATTATAAAAGGGTTTGATAAAAAAGATTTAATCAACAAAGCCTTTATAGGAGGATATCCGGAGGCGGTTTTTTCAAAACCAAAAAATAGAAAAGATTGGCATAGAGATTATATTTCGGCAATGCTCGCAAGAGACTTAAAAGAAATTTTAAATATCAGCAGACAAGACGCGATAGACAAATTGTTTAAGATTTTGTGCGCTTGGTCTGCAAAATTTATTGATTGGACGACAATAGGCGCAAATCTTGAAATATCCGCAAATACTTTAAAAAGTTATGTAAATGTTTTAAAGACGCTTTGTTTATTTGAAGGAGTTCCCGCTTGGATTGAGACAGATTATGAGAGGGCTGTCAGAAAAGAAAAAATCTTTGCCGCTGATTGCGGGTTTATGACAAGTATTTTGGATTGGGAACAAGACGATATCTTTTTAGACAGCGATAAGAGCGGCAAATTGATAGAAACTTTTGTTTATAATGAATTAGCCGCGCAAATCAGTTTAAATTCCGATTACAATCTATATCATTACCGCGATAGAGAAAAAAGGGAAATTGACTTTTTGATAAACGCTCCAAAAGACACTGTCATCGCCATAGAGGTAAAAGCAGGCGAAAGCGCAGATTTAAGCGATTTTAAACACATTCAATGGTTTAGACAAAATTTAGCGGCGGATAAAACGGTGATAGGAATAATCTTATACAGCGGAGAACAAACGCTGGCATATAAAAAAAATAATTTTATAGTTCCTATTTCTTTGTTGTGGAATTAGAAAGATAATCTCTAATAGATGAACATTAATAAGACGCTGATTATCTTAATCCGTCATTGCAGGGCGGGACTATATTTGCGCCGCCGTTTGCGGATTTCCCGCAATCTCATTTGTTGCTGAAATTGTCGGTCAAGTCCGCAGGCGGCAGACGGAATGAGGTTTTGGAGAAATTTTGTTATTTATTTTTGTATTGTTTGTTGTAATACTTTTTAAAGTCTTTGTCTTTCAGCGGACGCCAAATGTTTTGATTTTGCATATACCAATTGACTGTCTCTGTTAAGGCTTTTTCTATTTTATACGCGGGCTTGTAGCCGAGTTTGGCTATTTTGGAATAGTTGATTGAATAGCGCTTGTCATGACCGGGTCTGTCTGCTACTCTTTTTATCAATGATAGCGGTTTTCCTACAATCTCTAAAACTTTTTTTGTGAGCTCTATATTTGTTAATTCTGTGCCGCCGCCTATATTGTAAACTTCGCCGTTTTTGCCTTTGCGCATAGCGATGTCTATGCCTCTGCAATGGTCTAAAACAAAAAGCCAATCCCTCACATTTTTTCCGTCGCCGTAAAGAGGAACTTCTATATCGTCAAGAGCATTTGTCACAAAAAGCGGGATTACTTTTTCTGGGTATTGATAAGGTCCGTAATTGTTAGAACATCTTGTGATGATTGCTGGAAAACCGTAAGTCGTGAAATATGAGCGCGCAAGCAAATCTGCGCTTGCTTTTGCCGATGAATACGGACTGTTTGGAGATATAGGCGAATTTTCTGTAAAAGAGCCTTTTAAAATGCTGCCATATACTTCGTCTGTAGAAATTTGAATATATCTTTCTATATTGTAAAACTTTGACGCTTCAAGAAGCGCAAAAGTTCCGTTGACAGAAGTTTTTATAAATTGGTCTGCATTGAGTATTGAACGGTCAACATGAGTCTCGGCGGCAAAATTTATTACTACATCGCATTCTTTGATATATTTGCTTGCAAGTTTAAAATCGCAAATGTCGCCTTTGACAAATTTGTAGCGCGGACTTTTTTCAATATCCTTTAAATTGTTGAGATTTCCGGCATAAGTGAGCTTGTCATAATTGATGATTTTGTAATCGGGGTATTTCTTTAACATATACCGTATAAAATTTGAACCTATAAATCCCGCTCCGCCTGTGATAAAAAGTTTCATTTGTTTCTCCTTTATTGTGTTTTTGTCGTCTTTACCCTTTTCTCGTTTCTCTCTGTCCTTAAACAATCCCTTTATTGTCTGCGATTCTTAATAGATATTGACCATAACTATCCGGCAGTCCTTTTGATAATTCTATCAATTTTTCTTTTGATATATAGCCGTTTCTATACGCTATTTCTTCAATACAGGAAATCATTATGCCTTGTCTTTCTTCTATGGTTTTAATGAACATTGAGGAATCTAAAAGCGATTCATAAGTTCCCGCATCAAGCCAAGCGCAGCCTCTGCCAAGCAATTCAACGCTCAATTTCTTTTTTTGCAAATATATATCGTTAATAGTTGTGATTTCAAGTTCGCCTCTTTTTGAAGGTTTTATTGTTTTGGCTATTTGGACTACTTCATTATCGTAAAAATATAAGCCGATTACAGCCCAATTAGATTTTGGGTTTTGAGGTTTTTCTTCAATAGATACAGCCTTATTGTCTTTGTCCAATTCCACTATGCCGTATCTTTGCGGGTCTTTTACAAAATAACCAAAAACCGTAGCGCCGTCTTGTTTTGCCGCCGCTCTTTTTAAAGTGTCGGATAGTCCGTGTCCATAAAGTATATTGTCGCCCAAAACAAGAGCGGTATTGTCAGAGCCTATAAATTTCTCGCCGATGATAAAGGCTTCGGCAAGTCCGCGCGGCTCTTTTTGTAAAGCGTATTCTATATTTAGACCGATTTGCGAGCCGTCTCCAAAAAGACTTTGTAAAGACGGCAGAGTTTCAGTATTGGAAATAATAAGAATATCTTTTATCCCTGCAAGCATAAGAACTGATAAAGGATAATAAATCATAGGCTTATTATAAATGGGAAGCAATTGTTTGCTGACTGTTTTTGTGATGGGATAAAGGCGGGTGGCTTTGCCGCCTGCGAGAATTATTCCTTTTGTTTTTTTCATAAGACCTCCATATAAGTTTAAGGCTGCCGCTTGCGGGATTAGACCTGCAACAACAAATCCAAAGTTCTCATGCGGCGGCAATAATTTAATCGTCTTTTTCTTGTAGCGGCTTATATGGTATCAAATGCGCAGACCAACCGCCAGCCTTTGCGTCAAGATATGCGTCTATAGGATTGTCTTTGGTTTTAATGCCCGCTATGCGGATTCTGTTTCTTGTTTCTTCCTCAATTAAAAATCCGCTGCCCAAAGCCGCAATAACCCAGCCGACATAAGGGATATTTTTTGATTCTAAAATAGCCTTTTCCATCAAAACAATTTGCAGTAAAGACGAGGCTTCAACAAAAAGGTCAAGAGTTGTATCATAGCCCGTATAAACTCTTTCTTCTTTGGGAAACATACTGCCTTTAATGTTATATGGAGCGGCGGCGGAATATACTATGGCGGACGGAAATTCTATGCCTAACAATCTTGCAAACACAGGTTTTTTGTTTGTTGATTTTTTTCTTAACATCACGGCGACTTTTTGCTCATTAAAATCCTCGTCCTCAACAAGCCAAGAATATCGGCTTGTCTCGAATTTTGGAGAAGTCAAAAAATGAAAATGAATTTTTTGATTGATACAAATATCATTGATTGTTTTTAAATAAGTAATTCCTTTAGAATTCTTTTTTAAATTGAGATATTTTTCCGGTTTAGCTAAATCTTTTGCCGACGGCATAGATAAAACGACGGTATTATAATCGCCGTTATTGTTTTTATAGAGAGTTTCATATATTTGTTCAATATAAGCAAGCATTACGGCTTTTTGAGCCGCCTGCAAAACTTCTACCGTCGTTTTGATTATTTTCACTCCGTCTTTTTTTGTTTTGCCGCTGCGATGCTCTATATCCGACAATGGATTTTCAGTTTTTTGCATAGTTGCGGGCAAGCCGCCGATAAGTTCTGTGGAATAAGACGGAAATTGTATAACTGTAGGATTCATAGCCGCAGATAAAACTATGCCGATAAGATAATTTATGCCTCCGATACTATTATAAGCCCTTGCTTTTTGCGCAGCCAAAGACATAGCGATATTGTCTGCGGCATTTTGCATTTTCATTCTCTCAATTATAAGACGGCTTATATTTAACATCATAGCCCAACTAATAAGCAAAATCATAATGAGAACCAAAAAATAGTATAGAGTTTGTCCTTTGTTATTCATAGAAAATCCTTAAATTTTTTTGCGCCCGGATAAGCCTTATAATAAAAATCGTCGTCGGGCGAGGGGAACATTCTATTCCTTGCCGATTGATACCTTTTGTTTGATTCTGTATTGGGAAATAATCGCCCAAAAATCACGGGAGTATAATAATAGATTTTTACGGTTTTTTTAGTCATAGTGTTTCCGCCGTAATCCTTTATCTTTTTACCGCCCGCCCATACTGTTACAGATTTTGAATTTTCTTCAGACTCTTCAATAGTTTCTTCCTCGCCGCTTCTGAATCCTCTTTTAAAAAATCTCTCCACAAGTTTTTTATCGGTCAAAGTAATTCCTTTCGGACTAAAAGACATAGGATTAAAAAATAATAAATATCTCTCCGTTCTCTCCTTTGCTTCTTTGGTTCTGTATTTTGCCTTAGTCACAGCCGCAGAGCGCATAGCGGTAAAAGCCGCCTCATTAGCGCCGATATCATTCATAACCATAATGCAAAACTGAATAAACGCGAGCATTATCATAGTGATAAAAAAGACGGCAAATAGAGATTCCAACATTGCTTGTCCGGAATTTTGTTTCATGATTCTTCCTTTTTTCCGCTTGGGTTCGCCATTCGTCCAGCAGGCGACAATCTCGCCCATACAAGTTTTTTAGATTTTTATCTACCTTATTTGCACAATTTTAGGCGTCACAAAAATCAAAACATTGGTTTTCATTTCTGTCTTTTTAGTCGTGCTAAACAAAAGTCCCAAAATGGGAATATCGCTTAAAAAAGGAACGCCCTTTTTAGTTTTGCCTTGCGTGGTTTCAATAAGTCCCGCTAAAACCATAGTAGAGCCGTTTTTGATTTTCAGTTGAGAAGAGGCTTTCCTTTTTGCCACAGAAGGATAACCGGCAACGGGCACATTAAAATCCAATCTTGAAAGTTCAGTATCTAACTTGATTGTTATAATGTCGCCCGCCGCAACGGTAGGGGTAATTTGCATAATAATCCCGTATTCTTTCCAATCAATTTTTGCAGCGGTCATAGAATCCGCCACAATGGGGAATTCTCCGCCCACTATAAATTTTGCCGTCGTTCCAGATTGCGTTATGAGTTTGGGATTAGAAAGAATTTTTGCCGCGCCGTTTGTTTGCAAAGCTTTAAGGTTTGCCGTGAAATTAGAAATTCTTTCCCAAGATCCGGACTCTATCAAAGATGGGATATTGGCTTCCACAGCGGATATTTCCGAAGGCAGTTCAAGCCCAAGTTCCAGAGTTTTATTCTCGTTTATTTCCGTAATTTCTACTGAGATTTCAATCATTTCCTGCGCCTGCGCCGCCTGCATAAAAAACAACAAAACAAAACCAAAAATCAATTTTTTCATAAACGCCTCCTTTTCGTTCTATATAAACGCCGCAAAAAAGGTTTTATTCTGTCAAATAGTTTAAAAATGACGCCAAAAACAAACAACGCGCTCTGTGTTAAGCGACATTACTACCCCGTCCGCTTTGCGTCCACCCCTTCACAAGCGAAGGGGAATTAACTGCCGCTTTGCGTTGAAGGAGAATGATTATTTGCCTGCCGTTTGGATTTTGTATTTCATAGAGACGGGTGGAATTCAATTCCACCCATACAATGTTCGCAATTTTTTGTTTTTTGGATTTTGTTTTTGTCGTTTTGTCTTTATTATGAGACGCGCTCCGCGAAGCATTTGAGCGTATTTTGGCAGAATTTGTCTGCACGCGTATAGCAGCGCTATCCACGCAGACAAATTGTGTCAAAAGACGCCAAAAGGCAAAGCGCCTTTCCCATAGCGCTTAACTTGCAGTCAGTCGTGTGTAATCGCGGCTTCGCTGCGCCTATAACTGACAACGGCAAAATTGAATTTTGTATAATGCAAAAAAATTGAACGGAGGCGCAGATGCAAAAAATCAATGAAGTCGTCAAAAAAGTTTATGGCAAAGAGCCTGAAAAAATCTTGCAAATAGGGGATGGAAATTTCTTACGGGCTTTTAGCGATTGGATGATAGACGAGGCAAATGAAAAAGGCTTATATAAAGGAAGCGTGATTTTATGCGCCCCCCAAAGCGCGGGCAAAGTCGATATGCTCAATGAGCAAGACGGACTTTATACTCTCATTATGCGCGGCATAGAAAACGGCGTTCAAAAATCGCAAGTTCGGCAAATAACTTCTGTTTCGCGCGCTATTAAAATAAAAGATGAATACAAAGAATTCTTAAAAATCGCAGGCAATCCCGATTTAGAAGTCGTCATATCCAATACCACCGAAGCGGGCATTGTCTATAAAAAAGAGGCTTTGCCCCCTTTGCCATTGCCGCCTTCAACTTTTCCTGCAAAAATGGCGGCTTTTTTATATGAGAGATTTAAGTTGTTTAATGGAGACAAATCAAAAGGCTTGCTATTTTTACCCGTTGAATTGATAGACAATAACGGGGATATGCTAAAAAAATATATTCTTCAATATGCTGTCGATTGGGCATTCGGACAGGATTTTAAAAATTGGCTTGAAAACTCAAATAAATTTACAAACACTTTAGTTGATAGAATTGTGACGGGCTTTCCAACTCTCAATGATAACGAAGCCTTGAAATACGAGGACAAACTTATAACAGCCGGCGAATTATTTAATCTCTGGGTGATAGAAGGCAAAAAAGAATGGGCTGACATTTTTCCCATACATAAAACGAGCGCGAATGTGGTGTGGACAGACGATGTTAAACCTTTCAAAAAAAGAAAAGTGCGCATTTTAAACGGCGCTCACACTTCAACAGTTCTTGCCGCTTATTTGGCGGGACATAATTTTGTTTTAGATTTTATGCAAGACGCAGTTTTTGCTCGATATCTAAACGATTTATTATTTGAAGAAGTCATTCCATCTTTGGACTTGGCAAGAAAGGATTTAGAAGATTTTGCGGGGTCTGTAAAAGATAGATTTTCAAATCCATATATAAAACATTCTCTTTTAGACATAGCGTTAAACTCTTGCGCTAAATTTAATACCCGCTGTTTGCCGTCCATAATTGAATATCAGCAAAAGAGCGGCAAAATCCCGCAGAGATTAGCGTTTTCTTTTGCGGTTTTTATCAAATTCTATCAAGGCAAAATGGAAGACGGCAAATTTATAGGACAAAGGGAAAACGGAGAGCCGTACCAAATAAGAGATAATTCCGAAACAATAGATTTTTTCAATCAATTATGGTTAAAAAATCCAACGGAGCAAGAATCGGTAAAAGCAGTCCTTTCAAACAAAACTTTCTGGGAAGGCAAAGACTTAAATCAAATAGACGGACTTACTCAAACCATATCTCAATACTTAAAACAAATCAATCAAACCCCTATCAAAAAAATTTTAGAAGCGGAATTTTAAACTTGGGCATATCGGCGCGAAATTGAAAAACCAATATAAATTGACGCGCAGGAGGAACTCAAAATACTCCCATAGGAATTGCGAAAACCTTGTCTCAACTTTAATAAATTTGATACAATCTTGCCATTCCCAAACAAAAAAGCGGTAAACGGTAAAAATGTAGAAATGCGTTGCGCGCGCGTCTCAAACCGATATATTAACATTCAAAGGAGATTGACAAGTTATGATAAACAATCAAAACAGAATCAGTTTCGCGGGGGCAGACTCCTATATCTGCCCATCTCTTG